>JANXCJ010000027.1 GCA_025060275.1 Bacteroidia bacterium
AGGTAGAAATGCTTTCTAGCTCTCTGCAAGGCAGAGTTTTGCACACATACCAGGGAGTGTCTTTGCATTTTTACGAATAATGTTGCGCAACTTGTAGTAGAAGTAAGAATAGTTACTTACTTATCGCCTCTATCTCACCCTGAATAATCAGATTCGTAGTAGGCTGCCGAGGATCATTCGTAATGACGGTGACACTTTTAGAGTCTTTACCTGCTCTACCCGTAGAGTCAAAGGTTACCTTGATGACCGTGCTTTCGCCCGGTTTGAGCTCCATTTTATCTGGATTTGCAGCAGTGCAGCCACAACTTGCCTTTACCTTCCGAATGATGAGGGGCTTTTTGCCTACATTCGTTAGGCGAAACTCATGGACTACTTTATCTCCTGCTTTGATTTTGCCATAGTTATACTCCGTGGCATCAAACTGCACACGAGGTGCCTGTGCTAATGCCTCTTCTGTAAGCTCCCCAAAGTACTCTTCTATGTTTGCAGTTATATATACAGGCTTATCTGCCTCTACAGCATCATTTGTCTTGAGCTTGATTATATGATATATAAAGCCATAGTCACCTGCAGCGCCTCCGTCGTATTCTACCGCTAACTGCACAGTATCCTTAGGAGGTAAGATGTAGTTGGAGGCGCTTCCTTTAGGGGTGCGAAAAGTAACCTTTATGTGTTTGGGGACATCTACAACTTCCTTCAATTCTAACGGCTTATCAGAGTCGTTGTAGATCGTGATAGTTTGGGTGCGCTTTTCATTGGTCTTGACAGTTCCGAAAGATACATGATTGGCGGGGCCAAATCGTAGATTTCCTACCTTTGCAGGATACCAATCCTCTGGACCTTTGGGACGGGGTATTACTTCTCCTTTGATGGTGAGTACATGAGTTTCTTCTTGGGTAGTATCTTTTTCTGAGCGGATGCGTACGGTGAGAGTTTTACTAAAGCTTCCTGGACGTCCCCATGCGCTATACTGCGCTTCTATAAAGCCCTCCTTATCAGGAGGTATTGGGTCCCTGCTCCAATTCGGAGAAGTGCAACCACAAGAGGCTTTTACATCCAACACCCGAATGTGAGCCTTGCTTATGTTCTTAAAGGAAAAGCGTGTAGTGGCTGTCCTGTCCTCTTCCTTGATTTTACCAAAGTCATGTTCTACTTTGGGAAATACTACAAGTCTGGTAGCCTTTTCAGAAGTGGGTTGGGTTTCTTCCTTCTTAGCTTCTTTTTTCTTCTGACCCCATGCTATGCCCACACCGAGAAGTCCTGTTAGAATGAGTATCCTTTGGCTCCACATAAGTGCCTGCAAAGATACGAATTACTCATTACTTTGCAGCCGTGATAGATCGCTTATATCCATTTGCTCGCTCAACTTACCGGTGGCTCTTGGGTTTATGGAGCCGTACTCCTAACCTGGTAGGAGACAGAGATATAGAAAATACTTTCGTGATTCAGCATATGCCCTCAGGTCCAGGGAAAGCTTTAGATTTCGGTGCTAATACCAGCTCTATGTCTCTGATGGCTGCTCGGAAGGGGTTCTCAGTAGTAGCCTTAGACCTGCTGCCCCTTGATTTTCCATGGGTACATCCGAATATTCAGACTTTACAAGGGGATATTCTTAAGGTAGAATTTGAAGAAGCCTCCTTTGACCTTGTGATAAATCTCTCTACTGTAGAACATGTAGGTTTAGCAGGACGATATGGCGTCAAGGCTATGGAGAGTGATGGAGACCTTCTTGCTATGAGGCGGCTCCATAGATGGATGAAAGACCAATCGCGCATGCTTTTGACTATTCCTGTAGGGCAAGATGCGGTATTCATCCCGATGAATCGGGTCTATGGAGAGAAGCGGCTTCCCAAACTCATAGAAGGTTATCGTGTATTACATGAGGAATTTTGGGCTAAGCCTGCAAAGGATAATAAATGGAGACAAGTCTCCAAGGAGGAAGCGCTTTCCTTTCCCGCTCGTGCGGGTAGCCGTTCGCCTTTTATGAATATTTATGCTTTGGGCTGCTTTGTGCTTCAAAAAGCTTAAGGGTGAGGCACTGCTGTCTTAAAGAGTGAAAGTCAGAAGAATAAAGCGCTCCACGGTAAAATGGGTAGGCATACTTGACGCAAGCAGGTGGGACTCATCTTCGCTGTGCGATTAGGAGGGTTGCTCCCTGTACGGGACGCTCTTCTACAGCAAAGCCGGCTTCTTGGAGTTTTTCTCTTACGGAGGGCGCATAGCTCTCCTGTCGAATCATCCACATTTCCGCTCGCCTAAGAGTCTCATGCGAAAGTTGGAGTATAATTTTTTTCTCGCAACCTTCACAGGAAACCTTAGCAAGGCATACAGAAGACCATCCTTTCGTTTGGAGTAAGTCCTCTAGGGGATATCCTTCTACTTCAAAGGAGGCGCGGTAAGGGGGGGGAGGGGGTGAAAAAAGAAGTCTCTGCCTTTTCACTGACCAGGCACCGATTACCCAGCATACTTGTTCTTCTAAGCTGGCTAATTTTACATTCTCAATTCCCATCTCAGCATGGAAGGGATCGGGTTCTAAAGCTAACACTTCTGCCCCCTGAAGAGCAAAATAAGCAACCGTATCCCCGTTGAAGGCTCCAATATCTATTACCCGTTCAATCTGTCTATCAACTCTATAGCATCCCTCTACAAATACCTCATAAAAGCTTGAAACCTCCCAGGGGAAATCTCCTCGGGTAATAAAATATCTCTGCGGTGCAATTTCCCATCTAAAGCGTCTGCCTTCCTCCACCCCTGCAAATGCCGGGTAGCCCCTTTCCCACAGAAAGAATAAGGCTAAAAGATTCGTAGGACTTACGCGGCATAAGCTCTCCTGCTTATCGTTAGGGGTTCTAAGGAGGAAAACGGGGCTTTTCTCCCAAAGTCCCCGCAAGGTATGCCAAAAAGAAGACATATAAGGCTCAAAACGCCGCCTATGTCTCAAAAGCGCCAAGGAGAATAGTAGTCTGCGAAGCGCATTTTCATTTTTGCCTACCCATTTACTGATAAAGAGAGATGGGGCACGTTTTCTCCCTTCAAACACAGAACTAACTAAAGGCAAAATGAATAAAATTGGATGGGGTATAATGCATGCTGTATTACGGTGGCTGGCAAAGCGGCGTATAATGGGCTACTTCTATGAAGGGGAGGCTGTGATTTTAGCGCTTCATCGTGTATGCCACACTCCCTCTTTGTTGGGCCCAAGTTTTTGTATCAGTCCCACCGAGCTTGTACGGATTTTGAATAACCTCCGCCATGAAGGATTTCTTTTCATCTCCTTGGATAGGCTTATTCAGGCTCTCCATGCCCAAATTCCTCTACGGAGAGCTGTAGTGATTACTATTGATGATGGATACGAGGATTTTATTAACGAGGCGTATCTTATTTTTCAGAGATTTGGGGTGCCCTTTACACTCTACCTTGTAAGTGGATTTGTCAGGGGAGAACTATTTCCCTGGTGGGTGGGGCTGGAAATCTTGATTAGGGAGCGGGAGAGCTTTACCTTAGAGGGAGAAAGATATATATCCTATACAATTACGCAAAAAAAGAGACTTTTCCTACGCCTATGGAGGCTGTATAAAAAATACCCTCCTCGTAAGGCTTGCGACCTAATAGAAGTAGCCTTTAGACGGGAAGGCTTGGCTACTGAGAGGTTGTATGAATTGTCCTTAAATGAAGACGCTGTAAAGAGGCTCGCTCAAGACCCCCTCTGCACGGTAGGGGCGCATACTTCTTCTCATTTCTGGCTGCCCCTTCTGGATAGGCAAACTCTAATAGCAGAATTGGAAGAAAATAAGACATACTTGGAAAGGCTTGTTCATAAAGAGGTGTTGGATTTTGCTTATCCATACGGAGGGAAGCAGGATATCCCGAAAGGCATAGAAAACTTACTAAAAGAAATAGGATATAGGAGCGCGGTTAGTCTCATGTGGAGCCCTGTATACGGGACTCATCGTAACTTTCTTTTCTATTTGCCCCGTAGGGTGGTATCTCCTTCTCTGTCAGCTCATGACTTGTGCCGCTCACATTTCACGCGCATCTTTCCTTTTCTGTAATAGGAGGGCACCTACACAGCTACGATATAGCTATATGCGAAGAATGTAGGGAAAAGTTAGACAGAGCAAAATCACTATCTTTGCTTTATAGGTGTTACCGCATTATGGTGGAATCTCTGCGTGAGCGGCTGATCCGTTTTCGGACAGCATATTATCGGGTGTGGATGATTAGAGGCTTGCTGCTCACAGGCGTGTGGAGTCTTCTGCTCTTAATTTTATTTGCTCTTTCCGAAGGTATTTTTTGGTGGGATGTACCCGTTCGTCGGATTCTATGGGTAATATGGGTAGGCGGGTCTGCTGCTCTATTAGGCAGGTGGGTTTTATATCCCCTTTTACAGTATGGTCTCAAGCTGAGGGGCTACTTGTCAGACGAGGAAGCTGCTCGCTGGATAGGGCGTCGCATGCCAGAAATCAAAGACAAACTTCTCAATACGCTCCAACTCAGCCAGCAGGATGCCGCAGGTAATGCTGCAATAGCCTTAGCTATAGATGAACGCATGCAGCAGTTATCTGTTCTTCCTTGGGAAATCACTCTACCCCACAAAGAAGTACGCCGTTATAGCATCGCTTTTTTAGGGGTGTTAGGACTTTTAGGGCTTCTATGGGTCATTAGTCCCTCTTTCTTTCGGGCTGGTACTCTACGCTTTCTTCAACCCAGTCGGAAATTCTCCCGTCCTCTCCCTTATGAAATCTATGTAAAAGGGATTAAGCCATTTTACAGACGGGGGGAGCCATTATCGCTTACCTTCCTTTTGAAAGGTGAAAAATTACCTACTTCTCTCTATGCAAGTAGTGAGAGTGGTATTCTACCCCTCCGCAAAGAATCAGCAGAAAAGTATAGTCTTTCTCTTCCTGCTGTCCATCAAAGCTTCATGATCCGCATAGAGACAGAGGGAAGTACAGTTTATACCGTACCTATTCAAGTTCTAAGCCCTCCCGCTCTTCATAGCCTTTTCTTTGTCTGTCATTATCCCCCCTACACTCGTAAAGGAGTGGATACTTTCCCCCAGCCCTTCCTGAGAGTTTTGCAAGGCTCTCAGGTATCTTTAGTTTTCTCTGTGAAAAGCGAACGCCCCTATTCCATAAGAGCCGAAGGACTTTCTCTGCAGTCTCCTCAAAAAGACTTGTGGCAAGCTACTCTTAGTACCCTTACTTCGGCTACATACACGCTTTGTATTCAGGAGACTTTCTTCTCTGACTCTTTTCAGGTGCAGGTAGAGGTGTATCCTGATTACCATCCTTCTGTTCAGATTTTTACTGAGTGGTTTAATCCGCAAACCCTTGAACAAGGGTTGAGGGTGCGTCTTATGGATGATTTTGGATTCACACGAGCTAATCTTTGGTATCGTATAGTAGAGGGAGCCAAGCCTGGGCGAGCCTATGAGAACTTCAAGGCTTATCCCTTATCTATTGGACAAGAAGCCCTCCAAGATAGGACTCTCACTGTCTCCTGGAGTAACTTGGGAGTGCAGATGGGAGACAAAGTGGAATACTACATAGAAGTCTGGGATAATGATGCACTTACAGGACCTAAGTCCAGCCGAAGTATCCTATATACCTTAGAGCCTATCAGTGATGCTGCCAAACAGGAAGTTTTTGCTCAGCTTCAGGACTCTTTATTCAAGGCTATTTCAGATATTCGTAGGGAACTAGAAAAAATGCTATCTGCTGGGGATGTAGACCAACAAAGAAAGCAGACTGCCACTCTTTCAGAAAAATTCCGCTCCCTGCGAAGTGAATTGCGGGCTTTGCAGCGTTTAGCCGCAGAGCAGCAGCTTTTCACCCCTGAGCTTCTTGAATATATGCACCAGCTTCAGAAACTCTTAGATGCAATTGACCCACAAAAAGCAGAGCAGCTCCTCTCGCAATATCTCCAATCCAGAACCGACACAGCTAAGGTAGATAGGCTCATAGAAGAGCTGAATAAGGCTTACCGGGAGTGGCAAGAGAAACTGCAGCGGTTAGAATCTCTCCTCCCCGATTATCAGAAGGCGCGTCGCTTAGAGCAGCTAATGACGCATATAAGTGAAATAATAGAGCAGCAGGCTCAGCTACGCAGCTTAGCAGACTCATTGCAGCGACAAACGGCTGCCCAGCAGCTCCAAAGGCAGCTTTTAGAAGAGACTAGGAAGATTCAAGGAGAGTTAGACACCTTGCGACGTGAATCTCTCTCAGGCGTTCTACGAGACAGCCTGAGTAGTGCTTCCCAATACTTAAAAGAAGCTGAACATGCCATGCAGGAAGCCCTTGAGAACATGCAGCAGGCGGGAGATGTTTCCCCACAGAAGTCCCAAGATAAAGCTGTGCAGTCTCTGGAGAAAGCACTATCTGCAATAGACCAGGGGAGCCAGCAGTCAGGAGCCGAAGAAGAAGCAGAGAGTTATGAGGCACTGCGTCTCCTTCTAAAGGGTATTCTTTCTCTCTCCTTCCGTCAAGAGACCGTGCGTAAAAAGACTCAGGAAGCTGCTTCATTCCTCTCTAGTGTGCCCACTCTTGTAGAGGAACAGAATACTATCAGACAGGACTATAAGCAAGTGCAAGACTCCTTATATGCCCTTGCCCATCGCTCGCCTATCATAGAAGAGTCTATCATGGACCTCCTTAGAGACATGGAGCAGCATTTCAAAGGTCTCTCTTTTCATCAAGCAGCGATACTTCTACGGCGTCAGCAGTATATCTTACAAGGGCTCAATCGTCTTGCCAATCTCCTCACGGAGATATTAGCGCAGCTGGAAGAGAATCAGCAAAATAGACAACAGTGTGGAGGGGCTGCTTGTCAACGTTCCTTCAAAGTGCGCCGAAAAGGAGCTTCGGGGCGTCCCACCCCTTCCCCTCGCCGGGAAGCTCATCAGCCTGCTTCTATGCCTCGTTCAAATCCATTACCCTCTTTGCAGCAGCTCCAGCGCCAGCTCAACGAAGCACTGGAACGTGCCATTACCCCAGACCCTTCCTCAGAGAAGCCGGGTACGCTCTCTCCTGAAGAACGCGCTCGTATCTCTGCCCAGCAAGAACTCATTCGTCTTCGTTTGCAGGAGTGGCTGCGCCAACACCCCGGGGACGCTGGACAGCTACAAGGTCTTATAGAAGAGATGCAAAAAGCTGAAAAGGAAATACTGGGCGGTGCTCTTACTCAAGAACGCCTGAAGAGACAGCAGCAAATTCTCACTCGCCTCTTAGACTACGAAAAATCCCAGCATGAGAAGGAACTAGACCCTGAACGGGAGTCCCGTACCGCTCAGCAGTTTTTCCAGCGTACCACAGGTATATACCCGAGACCCACCTTCAACTACCCTGCTGCTAAAGGACTACCTCCTCTTTGGCTCTATCACCCTACCTATCAGAATCTCATAGAACGCTACTTACAGAAGCCATGAATCATTCTTATATCCTACAGGAGCAGTTTTCTCAAGACCTAACTCTCCATAGCCATGTGGATGAACTCCTCCGAGTGGAGCCGCTTCTCGTTCGATTCGCTCAGCAAATCGGTATGGCAGAAGACCGACTTCCCCTCTTTGTCGTAGCTGTAACAGAGGCGCTTAGTAACGCGATAATCCACGGAAATCGCCAAGCCCCCGGAAAGCATGTTCAGCTAAAGCTCTCCTATGAACCCTCTGCTCAAGGAGGAAAAGGGAAGCTCTATGTAAAAGTACAGGACGAAGGGGAAGGCTTTGATCCAGAGTCCCTACCGGACCCTACTATAGAAAGCAACCTTCTTAGGGAGTCTGGTAGAGGAATCTTCCTAATGCGGAACATAGCAGATAGTGTGGAGTTTCTGGATAAGGGGCGGTGCGTAATCCTACAGTTCTTCCTCTGATTAGATTCTTTTATCACTCATCCTTATCTCCGTGGCGACTGAATAAAGCTTCCTCCCATAAGGCCTGGTTGTCAGAATGTATGCACCACCTCAAAAAGGATGTCTATCTCTTTCGCCTATACTATTACTTTATAACTCAGAAAAAAATACAACTCCTTCACAAGCGGTTCTTAGGCGTAGATGCTCCTACAGATGTGCTTGCCTTTGACTACTCAAATGGAGGAAGGATAGAGGGTGAAGTCTTTATTTCGCCTAAGCAGGTGCGTCTACATGCAGGTTGGTATAATGTGGCTTTTCCGAAAGAGCTGAGACGGGTTATGGTTCATGGTTTGCTCCACCTATTAGGATGGAATGATAAGGAGGAGAGGGAGCGAGAAGAGATGCGGAAGAGAGAAGACTTTTGTTTGCAGCTTTGGGAGGCACGATATGTTTCACATGAAACATGCGGATAATGACTTTGATGTGATAGTAGTAGGGGCTGGCCATGCGGGAAATGAGGCGGCTGCTGCAGCGGCACGTATGGGCTGCCGAACTTTACTTATTACGCTGGATATGACTAAAATAGGACAGATGTCCTGCAATCCTGCCATGGGGGGTATTGCGAAGGGGCAGCTTGTGCGGGAAATAGATGCCTTAGGAGGACTCTCAGGCATCATAACTGATGAGACGATGATTCAATTCCGCATGTTGAATCGCTCCAAAGGGCCGGCTCTTTGGAGCCCCCGTGCCCAGAATGACCGAGCGGCTTTTGCAGCCCGATGGCGATGGCACTTAGAGCAAATACCTACCCTCTTCTTCTGGCAGGATGCCGTCATAGCTTTACTATTATCTCCTACCAAGAAGCAGGTGAGAGGGGTAAGAACGCGTAGTGGCAAAACCTTCACTTCTAAAACTGTAGTGCTGACGAATGGGACTTTTTTAGGGGGCGTGATCCATATAGGGCTTAACCAGCAGTCAGGAGGACGCATAGGAGAAAGTGCAGTTTATGGGCTGACGGAGCAGCTGAGGGAGTTAGGATTTGAGACAGGACGTATGAAAACGGGTACGCCTCCACGCATAGATGGTCGCACGATAGATTATAGCCGATTAGAGGTACAGCCTGGGGATGAGCCGCCAGGCAAGTTTTCTTACGAGGATACACCTCCTCTCAAAGATCAACTTCCTTGCTGGATTACTTACACAAATCCCAAGGTCCATGAGATTCTGAGCCGGGGTTTCTCAGAGTCCCCTCTTTTTACAGGGGTGATTCAAAGCGTGGGACCCCGCTATTGTCCCTCCATAGAGGACAAAATAGTGCGTTTTGCAGACAAAGAGCGCCATCAGCTATTTATTGAGCCAGAAGGGCGTAATACCATAGAGATGTATCTTAACGGTTTTTCTTCTTCTTTGCCCGAACACATCCAGGCTGAAGCTCTTCGCCATATCCCAGGTTTAGAAAATGCTTACATGTTCCGTCCTGGTTATGCGATTGAATATGATTACTTTCCCCCTTATCAACTTTATCCTACTTTAGAAACTCGTCTCATAGAAAACCTATTCTTTGCGGGTCAGATCAATGGTACTACGGGATATGAAGAGGCAGCTGCCCAAGGTATTATCGCAGGCATGAATGCAGCTGCGAAAGTGAAGGGGCTGCCCCCTTTCGTGCTAGGACGAGATGAAGCTTACATCGGCGTGCTTATAGATGATCTGATCACTAAAGGCGTGGATGAACCCTACCGAATGTTTACTTCTCGGGCAGAATTTCGGCTTATGCTTCGGCAGGATAATGCCGATATTCGTCTGACGGAAAAGAGTTATCTCTTTGGACTTGCCACTGAGTCTCGCTATCAGCGTATGCAAGCGCGTAAGAGTCAAATCCAGCGGCTTCTCTCCTTCTTTCAAAGCTATAAGGTCTCCCCTGAGGAAGTAAACGGATGGTTAGAGAGCCAGGGCGAAAGTCCGATCAGCCAGAAGGTTCCTTTAGCTTCTATTCTTTTGCGTCCTCGCATGTCTTTGGAGCGGCTCTGTGCTCTTGTACCCCAGTTAGCTGAGCTAGTAAGCGCCCTAGAGCCGAGTGCTGTACAGACAGCTGAGATAGAGCTGCGCTATGCAGGCTATTTACAGAAGGAAAAGATGCAGGCAGAAAAAATGCGTAGGTTAGAAGAAATCCCTCTGCCTGAACACTTTGATTATCATAAGTTACAGGCACTTTCCTATGAGGCTCGCGAGAAGCTGACGAAGTACAAACCTCGCACTATTCGTCAGGCAAGTCAAATCAGCGGTGTGAGCCCTGCAGATATCGCTGTGCTTCTGACTTACTTAGGAAGGTAGAAGCACTGATGCGGTGCTCGGGATGTTTGTCTTTCCCCATGTATGAAGGTTTTATAGGAGATAAACTCAATAAGATTCATCAAATCATGCTTTTGGGCATCATTCTTATTAGCCGGCTGGGCGCACAGTCACGCGACTTTACAGTTGAGAGAAAAAGGTTGGAACGGCGTCGCCAGCAAATAGAAGTGGAGCTTCGGCAGACTCAATATCTCCTTCAACAAACTCGCACCGAAAAACGACGCTCTCTTGCCGAGCTTTCCCTTTTGCGCAGGCAAATCGCTCTCAGAGAAAAGCTCCTTTATAGTATCCACCAAGAACTCAATCTATTAGAACAGGATATTTACCAGTTAGCTTACCTCAATCAGGCTCTTGAAAAAGACTTGCGAAGGTTATACCGCAATTATGTATGGACATTATATCTCTTAGACAAAACTCAGCGCCAAATAACGCCATGGATATGGATATTCAGCTCAGAGTCTTTTCAGCAAGCATATCAGCGAATTTTTTATTTCCGCGCCGTTTCTCGCTTCAGGGAGGAGCAACTGCGTCTTATAGAGCGGACGAGAAAGTTTCTGAATGAAAGAACGGAAGCCCTGCGGAAAAATCGCGATGAGAAGGCTCGCTTACTACGCCTTTATTCAGAGCAGGCACAAGCTCTTCAGAGAAGCCGAGAGGAGAAACGGATGGTGTTCCAACAACTCCGAGAGAAGGAAGCTAACTATCGTCAACGGCTTTCTCAATCTCGGCGGGAGCTCCAGCAAATCCAAAAACGAATAGATGAGCTCATCCGAGCAGAGATTGAGCAATCTCAAAAAGCCTCCCTTTCTGTGGCGGAGAGCCGAATCGCAGGTGCTTTTGAGCATAACAAGGGAAGTCTCCCCTGGCCCATCGCCTCAGATAAGGCTGTAGTGATTAGCCCCTTTGGCACCGTAGAAGATGAAAGTGGGGGACTCATAACTAATCAGGGTGTCTATCTCGCTGGCCCTTCTCAAGCGGAGGTACGGGCAGTCTTTTCGGGTAAGGTTACTGCGGTGAGTACAGTCCCAGGACAAGGAAAAGTAGTAATACTCCAGCATGGACCTTACCGAACCGTCTATGCTCACCTCAAAGAAGTGTATGTACAGACAGGGCAGCAGGTCTCCATTTTGACTCCCATAGGAAGGTTAGGAGAGAGTGGGGAAGGCGGTCTTGCTCAGCTCTATTTCCTGATCTACAGAGGTAAAACCCCGATTAACCCTTTAGAATGGGTGGCTGGACGATAGTTTCACATGAAAATACTCTCGCTAGCCCAAATTCGGCAGAGTGCCATAAAAGCTCTTCTAAAGGTATATACCCCCGAAGAGGCCCAGGCACTAGTTCGGCGGCTTCTTCATCACTGCTTACCTGAGTGGGAGCTTACATGGCTTCAATCAAAAGGCGAGGCGCCTTTTCCCCTACACTGGCTAGACTGGTGGGAGAGAGCCTTAGCTCGTCTGTTAGTACAAGAGCCAATAGATTACATAACCGGTAAAACCTCTTTCCTGGGGATGGAAATTACACTTCAAAGAGGTATTTTTATTCCGCGTCCTGAGACAGAGGAGTGGGTGAGAAGGATAGTGCAAGAATATGCTTCTTCGCCTCCAAAATTCATCTTAGAGGTCGGTACGGGTAGCGGAGCTATAGCCATCTATCTTGCAAAGAGCTTTCCTGAAAGCATAGTGTACGGAGTGGATAAAAGTCCGCTTGCCCTGCAGGGGGCTAGAATGAATGCTCAGGCTCACAAACTAGATAATGTAATTTTAGATTATTGTGATTTTGGGCGTATGCCTTTACCTTCTGGGTGGCCTGACAGGTGGGACCTTATCGTTTCTAATCCTCCCTACATACCTTGGGAATTTCATAAAGAGACACAGGCGCAAGTTCGTATGTATGAGCCGCCTGAAGCGCTATTTTGTGAGGGGATAGGTATTACGAAGGAGATTCTTCTATATGCGGCTCAGAATCTGACTCAGGAGGGCAGCTGTGTAGTGGAAATCTTCCCCCCACATGCTCAGATGGTATTGTCGTTGATAGAAAAAGCTAATCTCATGGGTAAAGTTTATGCGGACTCTTATCAAAAGTTTCGCTGGATAGTAGCAAGAAGGAGATAGATGAGGGCTATTTTGGAGAATATTGTAAGGTTCATTTGAAGGTTCTTAGGTGTGGAGACAGGTATTGGATTTCTTAAAAGGCTTATCTTTGTAGTCCTTCGCCGCGGGGGGTTAGCTCAGTTGGTAGAGCGCCAGCATGGCATGCTGGAGGTCAGCGGTTCGATTCCGCTACCCTCCACTTATTGGGGGGAGTTAGCTCAGTTGGTAGAGCGCCAGAATCGCACTCTGGAGGTCAGCGGTTCGAATCCGCTACTCTCCATGAAGGAGAGGTGCCGGAGTGGTCGAACGGGCACGACTGGAAATCGTGTACCCCGACAAAATCGGGGTCGGGGGTTCGAATCCCCCCCTCTCCGCTGCTACAGACATGGGCTTATGCGAGGCTGACACATTATTTGCCTATTTAGAGGGAAATAGATAGTTTCCCTCCCTTAGCCCCCAACGGCGTTTATTTACGTTTTCCGTCTTTTTTTTCTTGTACAATACTTTTCTTTCTACAAGTATGCATAGCCTTAGCTGCTATTAGATGGCATAGGATTCCATTCCTTTGTCTTCTGTGCATACATGCAAGAGGTTCAAACGCGCTCTAAGAGAACGCTTACCCCTTGTCCAACCCCTACACAGAGTGTAGCTAAACCATATTTTTTCTGATAGTGCTGAAGGCTACGGGCTAAAGTAAGGGCTAAACGAGCTCCACTAGCTCCTAAGGGGTGTCCTATCGCAATAGCTCCCCCGTGAATATTCAACCGACTCTCATCAATTTCTAAAAGTTTGATACATGCTAGCACTTGGGCAGCGAAGGCTTCATTTAGCTCTATAAGGTCTATATCGTGTAAAGATAAGCTATGTCTTTGCATGAGCTTTTGGGTAGCGGGGACGGGACCTATCCCCATATAAGCAGGGTCTACACCAGCCGTAGCTCCCCCTACTATACGAGCCATAGGCTTAAGCTCATATTCCTTGATAGCTTTTTCGCTGGCTAAGAGAAGTATTGCCCCTCCATCATTTATACCTGAGGAGTTTCCGGCGGTTACGGTGCCATTCTCACGAAAAGCTGGCTTGAGCTGTGCGAGCTTTTCTAGTGTAGTATCAGGGCGAGGATGCTCGTCTGCCTCAAAGAGGGTTCCATCCGGCAGAGGTACGCTCATCATTTCTCCTTGGAAGAAGCCTTTCTTCATTGCTGCTGCATAACGCTGCTGAGATTGCCAAGCGTAGAGGTCCTGAGCTTCTCGTGAGATGTGATAGCGTTCTGCTACATTTTCGGCGGTTTCTCCCATGCTGTATGGAGGGTATTTTTGGGCTAAAAGGGGGTTAGTGAATCGCCAACCTATTGTAGTATCATATATTTCTGCCCTGCGCGAAAATGCTGTTTCAGCCTTAGGGATGACAAAAGGGGCGCGGCTCATAGACTCTATCCCTCCAGCTAAGACCAAGTCTGCTTCTCCGCACATGATAGCTCTTGCACCCTGAAGCACAGCTTCTAATCCGGAGGCACAGAGTCTATTTACTGTTACGGCAGGCACTTCTACCGGCATTCCTGCGAGAAGGACAGCCATACGAGCTATATTCCTATTATCCTCACCGGCTTGGTTAGCACATCCGATAATCACCTCATCATACCTTGAGGAGGGAATATGAGGAAATCGCTCTATGACTGCTCTGAGTAACATGGCTAAGAGATCATCAGGACGTACAGAAGCTAATTTTCCCCCATATCTACCAAAAGGACTACGGAGCCCTGCAATGATGTAAGCTTCTCCCATAGCCTGTAAAGGTAAAGGTTCTATATGCCTCCTATATTTGTCTCGTGGCGGAAGTCAGTATAGAGCCTTCATGGAAATCCCTATTAGAGGAGGAGTTTCATAAACCTTATTTTGAGGCTCTAATCGCCTTCATCAAAGATGAGATTAGAAAAGGCAAAACGATCTTTCCACCGGGCAGGCAGATATTCCGAGCTTTTGAGTTGTGCCCGATAGATAGGGTAAAAGTGGTCATATTAGGGCAGGACCCCTATCATGGGGTAGGGCAGGCACATGGGTTGTGCTTCTCTGTTCCTAAGGGGGTATCCCCTCCTCCTTCTCTTCGGAACATCTTTGAAGAAATTCGGGCAGACTTAGGTATGCCTATCCCCTCTCATGGGGACCTAACGGGATGGGCTATGCAAGGCGTTTTCCTTCTCAATGCTATTCTCACCGTGGAAGCTCACAAGCCTACCTCCCACCGGGGGCGAGGCTGGGAAATATTCACAGATAGAGTAATCAAGGTCATTTCTGATGTAAGGCCGCATGTGGTTTTTATGCTCTGGGGAAGCTATGCCCGCAGTAAAAAACCTCTTATTGATCAAACTAAACACCTGGTGTTAGAAGCGGCTCATCCTTCACCTTATTCAGCAGAGAAAGGATTCTTTGGGTGCCGGCATTTCTCTAAGGCAAACGCTTTTCTGGTGGCTCATGGAGTTACGCCGATTGATTGGGGTAAGTTGTAAAATTTTTCTTACAGCCCTAATACCCGATAAGCAGCTATCTCCCCTCCTATAACCTGTATAAGAAGTAGGTTGAATCCCTTGCTGAAAAACACTGCGGGTATCTCTGCCTCGCCTGGGCCATTGTAGTATCCCTCAAAGGAGCGGCGCCCTTGTGCATCATAGAGAATGACCCTAATTTCCTCTCCTGTATTGAGTCTAAGTCGCAGCGACTCTCCCACTCGTACTATGCTACTCTGAGGGAGGGCAGCACGACTTGCAGATAGGACTACCTCTATTGGGCCATACATTAGTTCCCCACCTTTTTCATCCTCAACTCGTAGCCGATAGTAGAGAGAGGCATAACCTGGTGGGAGGTTTTCATCCTTAAGTTCGTAGTGGCTAGGCTGTCCTAAGGCTGCTAAGCTGCCAAGGGGCTCCCACTTCTGTAAATCTCCACTTCGCTCCAAGTGGTAGTATTTTATGCCCCTTTCTTCTGAGCTTTTCCAGCGGAGATATATCCTGTCATTTTCTACAGAACCCTCAAAGCTCTCTATGATAGTAGAAAGTGGTACGCACCCAGGTGGTGGGCTGGATGCATAGCAGTGTAGGGGCGGGGTAAAAGCATAGCAAGTATTCGTCAAGGTAGGTGAGTTAGTACCGTAGAAAATTGTATTCATGTCTCCAGCTCCTCCCACGATTCCAATGAGTGCTCCGCCACTATTCCAAGTACTGCAGGTGGGCTTTTTTTGGATATTTATCTGTATGCTGCCATTTTCACAGATGCGAAGCTCCCCTGTGAAGGTTAGGTGGTTGCAGGAGACGGAGAAGTAGGGTACGATTGCAGTACTGCACCACGAAGCAGCGGTTAGGAGCAGCTCCTATTGTCCTATTGCATATAGTTCCTCCTAGTCCCGGATCTATATCCTGTTGAAATTGAATGGAATATAAGTCAGAGCTATATCCACTCCAAAGCCATGCATCATGGCCTCCAGGGGTGTGTCCCGAGGGGGGGAAAACTATTATGCCATTAGAGCCGATTAGAAGTTGATTATAAGTACTTCCAGCGAAGTAGAAGTTGAAAGGGATGTTTATCCATGAAGGGGAATATACATCATCCATGAAAATACCTGCAGATGTGCAGCCTGCTCCGCACCAGGAGCCCCCTGCTGGTCCTGGACAAGGGCAAGAGTAAGCTGTGTAGGAGGCCGCCACACAACCACCCCCTCCTCCTCCTGCCTGAAAGTCAATTACACAAATTTGAAAAGGCGTATTTCCGGGAGAGCCATTCCCGTATTGCCAAATCCGCACGTAAATATTAGTTCCTGGAGTGAGGGCAGCATTATGAGTGCATGTGGTACCAGGGTCTATGCCTATGCATCCCGTGGAGTTTCCACCTGTTCGGCAGATGGCTGGATTGAGGCCCGGTCCGCTATCATCATTACACTCAATTAGTGTAAAAGGTCCTCCACAGTTTGGGGCTGAATAAATAGCCATTCCTAAGTCAAAGCTGCTATTTACCTGTATCACTACCCTTCCTCCCAGCGGGACAGGGAACACATACCATACATCCCCCCCTTGATAGCTTGCGCAGCCGGGTAGAGGAGGTCCCACAGTAGCTGTTGCTCCATTAAGGTTGCCTGAGGTATAAGTACAGCCAGCACTAGGGGTAAGCAGAATAGCTCCGCAAGGGTTATCATTGGGGGGCTGAGCATAATAGATATTCAGTACGAATAGGAGAACAACCCAGTAGCGCATAGTTAATTAGAATTGAGAAGGGGTTTTAGGAGCTCATCACAATTTTTAGCTAACTCTACTACTCTTGCCTCTTTTTTGAAGTAAGGCTGTAAGCCCTGAGCTCTGAGGTAAGCATCAATGTCCCTACCCAGGAGAATCCAGGAGAATAAGGTCTTGATGAGAGAGGTGGGAGAGTGGAAGGATGACCAGATAACCTCCTTTCTCACAGGATAAAACTTTTTCTGCCTGAGGGAATTTTGTCTTTAGGTCTCTTGCAATTTGGCTGAGGGGAGTTGGGCTAACACTCTCTACGTGGAAGACAAAGGAACTTGGAGGTTCCTGAAGTTCCAATGTATGCTGCGCTACTATCGTACCACCCAGCAAAGAGAGAAGGGAAACCCAAGTAAGGTGGTACATGAGTGGGGCAAAAAATTTTTAGGGGATACCGCTAAAATTTTTTGATGGTAGAGAATAGGGCTTAGAGGATTTCCCAGGATAGATGCTTTTTAGTGTATGGGGGTGAGATTTAGACTTTGGCGGGTCAGTAGAGAGGTTTTTTACTCAGTATAGCCGTGCTGCTCAGCAGAAGGGTATTTTATGGGAAGCGAGTTTTGGAGCATGCGGAGTAATGAAAAAGAGTAATCGGAGATTTGGTAGGATTTTTGTAAATTAGCTGTCATATAAATTTGTATTTCGTATGTACAGGCTACTTATCGTCTTGAGTCTCTTATGGGCACAAGAAGAAGGGCGAGCTCGGGAGGGGGCTACTGCCTCTAGAAAAACAAAAGGCGTATCTGAAGCTCGCTCAGAGCCAGAAGTAGTCCTCTCAATGGAGACGTTGAGTGGTAGGGTAGTAGATAGGGGGGGGAAAGGCTTGTCTAACATAAGGCTATGGATCGTGGATAAGCAGACCGGCAAAGTCTTGGGAGAGACAAAAACGGGAGAGGGCGGAAATTTCGCATTAGCCGTGCCTGTGGTGGAAAAAGTCATAGTACGAATGAGCCGAGAAGGCAAAGAGTTTGTTGAGCGAGAGGCTACTTTGGAGGAGTTGGTTTCCACTGACCCTGAATTCATATTCGATACAACCCAGTGAAAACGAAAGCCGGCTTGATAATTCGCGTGATACAGGGAAACTGTATATCTTTATACTTTTGCAGCGTATGTATTTGATGCGGCATGTGTATCGGGTGAAAACATTAATGTTTGTACTTTTG
>JANXCJ010000028.1 GCA_025060275.1 Bacteroidia bacterium
TCCAGCGAATTTGCTCCAGAGTTTGGAGACTATGAGGTAGTGATTCGGATGCCGAGAGGCTACACAGTTGTAGCCACGGGACGCTTACAGAATCCTGAGAGTGTTCTGTCCCCCATCCAACTCAAAAGATGGAAAAAAATTTCCGCAGACTCTACTATCTTTATCATATCCCAGCAAGAAGCTAATGCTTCGGTAGAAAAAGATACTATAAGTTGGCACTTCAAGGCACAAAATGTCCGGGATTTTGCGTTTGCTGCCAGCAATCAGTACATCTGGGAAGCCAGACATACCCTAATTCCAGGCAATTCCTCCCCTACCCTCCTACAGGCATTCTACATAGCTGGGGTGGCTCCTCTATGGCAGCATTTGGCAGTCGCTACTGCAGAATATACCCTACATGCTTATAGCCGACACACTTTTCCTTTTCCTTACCCCACTATGAGTGTAACCTACGGCGGGGTCTTCGGAATGGAATATCCTATGATTGTTTTCTGTGGGAGACAAAAGATAGAAAATGGCTCTTACACAGAAGCTGCAAGGCAGAGCTTCATCTCCTTAGTCATACATGAAGTAGGACATAACTTTTTCCCTATGGTAGTAAATTCAGATGAGCGGCGGTGGATGTGGTTAGACGAGGGGCTTAACACCTACTTAGAGAACCTTACCAAAGCATTCTTTGAACCGATGCTGAGAGAAAACGAAGAAGAAGCAGAGTACCGCCGTGTAAGGGATTATCTCGCAAGTGGATATAGCCAGCCTATCTTAGGACACCCCCATACTATCCGAGAAGTGGGGGCAAACGCTTACTTAAAGGTAGCTATTGGTCTGGAAATTCTGCGTAATGATATTTTGACTCCCTCTCAGATGGATACAGCCTTCCAGCGGTACGCTTGTACATGGGCATTCAAGCATCCAGAGCCCTGGGACTTTTTTCGGATGATTTCAAATAGTGTTTCCCAAGAGTTAGGATGGTTTTGGCGGGGATGGTTCTTGGAAGCTCTTCCTATCAGCATTTCTATAGATACGGTAGTTCAAGAGAAGATTGAAGTAGAGAAGAAATGGAAGGAGACTTTGCTTACTGAGGAAAAGCTAGCGTTACAGCACTACCTAAGGAAGTTAGCCCAAGATACAGTGGAGCGTTCTTTTTTCATTAGCCGATACCCTGCCCTAAAAGATAAGTATGTAGAGAAGAATTTAGAGGTCTATCGGAGCCGCCTAAGAGCTCACAAGGAGGAATTTACCAGGGCAAGAGAAGCCTATGAGAAGTATCTCCAAAGCTATGAGGATTTATATGAGGTTCGAGTACGCTTCCGTAATCAGGGTATGATTTGGCCTCTCCGGGTTAGGCTCACCTATGCTAATGGAGCCCGCTCAGTGTGGTACTTTCCTGCAGAGGTATGGGCTAAAGAGCCCAGGGTATTAGTAAAAGTATTTTATACTCGGGGTCCTGTAAAGCAGGTGGAAATAGACCCCGGGAAGGTGTCCCTCAATAGTGAAACCCGGAAGAATGTCTATACCCTCAGTGGAGGAGATTGAGGCCCGATTCGCACGTATAGAGGAGCGTATCAAAGCTCTTAGGGCTGCAAATATTCAGTTGGAGAATGAGAAGAAAGATATACTTTTGGCATGGCAGTCGCAGTGGAAGCAGGTGCATGCGTGCTTGCTGCGGCTGCGGGAGAAGGTGAGAATGGCTTTGATGCATGAAGCAGGAGACGCGAACATGGAT
This sequence comes from Bacteroidia bacterium, assembly GCA_025060275.1. Taxonomy (GTDB): domain Bacteria; phylum Bacteroidota; class Bacteroidia; order SpSt-205; family SpSt-205; genus SpSt-205. The sequence continues at coordinate 1,727 of JANXCJ010000028.1, forward strand.
TTTACTGGGGCGTCGTCTGACAGTACAGGCGCCTCCGGAGACGATAGCCAGACTGGATAGCCTGCTGAGAGAAATTCAGCAGCGCGCAGTATCATTTCGTAAAGAAAGACCTGATACTGATGAGCTCACCCACTGGCTAATGGCTACACTTACTGTGTTAGAGACGCTAAGTGATAGGCTCATGCGGTATGAAGTCTTCTGCCAGCGCATAGAGGACCTTCTCACAGCTCCTTCCTAAAAAATCAAAATCTTATTACTTATGGAATGGTTCATAGGAATAGGCTTAGGCATCTTAATAGGGGGTGGCATAGGATATCTCACTTTCTATCTTGCTACTCGTCAGCATCGTCAGCGCCTCCAAAAAGCGGAGGCAGAACATCAAGCCAGACTGGCAGCGATGGAAAAAGAAGCTCAAGAGCGCATTCAAAATTTAGAACAAAAAGCTCACCACAAGCTCCAGGAAGCCCACCGTAAATTCCACATCGCTGAAAAAGAAGCAGAAAAGCGCATTCGGGAAAAGCTCTCCAAAGAAATAGAAGAAGCTCGCCAGAAAAGTAAAGAACTCATCGCACAAGCAGAAGCTCATCTCAAAGAAGCAGATGAGAGGCACAAGTATATTTTAGCCTTAGAAGAAAACCTAAACCGCAGGCAAGAGCAGCTCCAGATTCAGCTTTCTAATCTTCAAAAGGATTTTGAGAAGTTAGAACAGCAGCGAGAGGCCCAGGCCCAACGCCTCAAAGAGCTCCTCCAACGAGAAGAAGCCTTAGGAGAAAAGGAAAAAGAGGTCCTGGCTAGGCTGGAAGAATTAGCCGGAATGAGCAGAGAAGAAGCCATCCAGCAGCTCATGGAAAACATTAAGGCAGAGGCAGAAAAACGCGCCCATAGTCATGTGCAGCAGATTATTGAAGAGGCTAAGATTCGCGCCATGGAGGAGTCTCAGCGCATCATAGCTATTACCCTTTCAAGAGTAGGTGTAGAGCAGTCTATCCAGCATAGTGTAACTACCTTCCCCTTAGATAGTGATGAACATAAAGGGCGCATTATCGGTAGGGAGGGAAGAAATATTCGGACTTTGGAGAGCCTCACCGGTGTAGAGATTATCGTAGATGATACACCAGGTGCTATTGTTATTTCTTGCCATGACCCTATCCGAAGAGAAGTAGCTAGCCGCACACTCCAGCGGCTATTAGCAGATGGGCGTGTGCATCCTGCCCGCATAGAGGAAGTAGTGAAAAAAGTTGAACAAGAGATAGAACAAGAGATTCGAGAAATAGGCCATAGGACGCTTATGAGCTTAGACATAAGAGGTGTAGCACCTGAGATTAGAGACTTAATTGGGAAAATGCGCTTCCGTTTCTCCTTTGGTCAGAATCTCCTTCATCATTCCCGAGAAGTAGCTCGTTTAGCTGCAATAATAGCCGTAGAGCTAGGGCTCCCACGAGAAAAGGTCAAGCTCGCCAAGCGTGCAGCACTCTTTCATGATATTGGGAAAGTCTCCGAAGAAAATCCTGAGCTGCCCCATGCTCTTTTAGGCATGGAAATCCTTAAGCGTAATAAAGAACACCCAGAGGTACTAAATGCAGTAGGAGCACACCACGATGAGATTGAGATGACCTCTATCATCTCACCCATAGTACAAGTAGCAGATGCTATTAGCGGTGCGAGACCGGGCGCAAGACGAGAAACAGTAGAAAAGTATATTCAGCGTATCCAAGAGTTAGAAAATCTTCCTAAAAAGTTTCCCGGTGTTATTCAAGCATATGCCTTACAAGCTGGGAGAGAGCTCAGGATATTGGTAGAGAGTGAGAAAGTTTCAGATGAGCTTACCGATAAAATCGCTCAAGCTGTAGCAGAAGAAATACAAAACACCATGCAGTATCCAGGTCAAATCAAGGTTACGGTCATCCGAGAGAAAAGGGGTATAGCCTATGCGCGCTAAGCCAGACTATTTTCTTCTCTTCTGTCGGCTCTTTGTGGGCGTTCTTTTTACGCTCTCCGGTCTCATAAAGGTCAATGATGTAAGGGGCTTTGCATACAAGTTAGAGGAATACTTTGAAGTTTTTTACAAGCATAGTGGGATTCCCTTTCATGAGATTTTTGGGCCGTGGAGTGTAGGCATAGCAGGCGCTATAGCGATATTTGAGACAGGTTTAGCGTTCTTTTTACTGATAGGTTATGCGAGGCATTTTACTGCCTGGAGCCTTTTCTTGATGATACTCTTTTTTACCTTCCTCACAGCTTACTCAGCGATTACGCGGGCTGTTTCTGACTGCGGCTGCTTCGGTGAGGTAGTCAAGCTCACCCCCTGGCAATCTTTCGGAAAAGATGTAATACTTCTCCTGCTCATAGGATATATCTTTCATAAGCGAGAGGAGATCATGCCCTGGTTGCCTAAGCGGGTCTCAGCCCCTATTGCATGGTTTCTCTTGGGAGCCATAGGAGCACTTACACTGTACTTTTACCTTTATCTTCCTGTTATAGACTTTTTACCGTATAGGGAGGGTACCCATCTCAAAGCTGCTCTTGAGCCAGGTCCACAAGGGGTTCCCCAAATCACAGATTACGTCTCTACTCAATACACAGACTGTCAGATTGACGAGCTACAGGGAAATACCCTAGTGGTAGTAGCTATTCGCTTAGAGGCATTAGGAGATAAAGAGGTGGAAAAGCTACGCAATCTCCTTCGGGGACTTCCCCCTGATGTGAAAGTAGTGGGAATCACCTCTTCACCAGAAAGTATTCGCAAACGGTGGCCGCAAGAGAAAGGACTCTCTATATGCTTTGCACCACAAGACCAGACTGTTATGAAAGCAATTTTACGCTCCTCAGCAGGGGCATTATACATGGAGAATGGTGTGATTCGTAAGAAGTGGGCTTGGCGACAGCTCCCCTCAGGAGCGGAACTAATGAAATGGCGCGGTTCCTCTTAAGGCTATTCTGGCAGAGTTTTTTACTATTTTTTCTGAGCTTCACCCTTATCTTCTTCATCCTTCGGATTTTGGGGGACCCAGCTCAAATGCTTCTCGGACAGCGAAGCGACCAGGCTTCACTGGAAGCTATCCGGGCCGCCCTTCACTTAGACAAACCGCTCTGGCAGCAGTATTTGTACGCATGGTTAGATTGGCTTCCTTACGAAAAAGGAAGATGGCAAGTTCCATCCTTAGGAGTCTCTTATCAATATGGAAAGCCTGTCTTGCAGCTATATCTGGAAAGGCTCCCTGCCACCCTTATCCTTAGCAGTGCTGCTTTAGGATTAGCTCTTGTATTGGGAGTTTTTGGAGGGCTTTATCAGGCGCATCGTCCCTCTCAGCTTCTATCTTATGTAAGCCTATTTCTCTTATCAATGCCCAGTTACGTACTGGGACTTATCCTGATAGGAGTATTTGTGATTGCTCTGGGGGAATGGACAAACCTACCTCTATTGGGCTACATAAAAGTATATGAGGTGCAGAGTGAAACTTTTCGCTATCAGTGGGAAGCCCTGCTTATGCCTGCGTTAGCCCTAGCGCTCCGTCCTGCAGCCTACCTTTTCCAACTCACATCTACGCAAGCCCACATAATATTGAGACAAGATTACATTCGGGCAGCCTACGCCCGAGGCAAAAAACCTCTCTCTATTCTCTTCAAGGACGTACTGAGAAATATTTTTCCTGTAATAACCACAGCGCTCACCCAGTGGATAGCAGGGCTTTTCACAGGTGCTCTATTTGTAGAAGAACTCTTTGACTGGCCTGGAATAGGGAAGCTCCTTTTTTCTGCTCTTATGACCAGTGACTTTCCAGTTGTTATGGGAATCGCTCAACTTTCTGCCCTCCTCTTCGTACTTCTTCATGCTGGAAGCGAGATACTGGCTCGCTGGAGCGACCCCCGACTAAGGGAGTAGAGCTAATGTACCTCTCTCTACTCTACCCTCTCTGCTCCTCCCACGTTTTCCCAAAGATGTTTCAATAGATTTCTCTCTCCTTCAGAGAGATGCCGACCTCGGCGAGCATGTACTCTCTCGGCTGTATGCCACACTTTATCTATCTCCCACTTCTCCCCCTCTTTCCAATAGAACGGTGGTATGTATTTCTGGGTAAATCCTGTACTCACAATATTCGCAAAAATATCTACGACACAGCCTGTGGTGAAAGCTGTCTGAATACCACAGCGTGCATAGTCTCCCATGAGTAGCCCGCAAAACTGAAGCCCACTATTCTCTAAGCGTTGGCTCCTGAAGCTATACAATCTCACAGGTCCATAAGTATTTTTTAGATTAGAAGTATTAGAACCAGCTCCAATATTGCACCATTCCCCAATCACTGAATGCCCCAAAAATCCATCATGCGCTTTGTTCGCATAACCTAAGAATACAGAATGACTGACTTCACCCCCTACTTTACACCAAGGACCAAAACTATTGAAAGAGCGAATTTTCGCGCCAAGAAGTAGAGTAGTATGGGGACCTATAACATTCGTATGCTGTAGGATGACCCCGTCTTGAATTTCTGCTTGCGGTCCTATCCATACAGGCCCCTCTTCCGCAGAGATGTAAGCATAGCCCCCCTGGGCCAGAGGATGTAAGTAAACATTATCTTTTCCCCTCACAGAAAAGGTAGAAGGCAAAGGTGCCGAGGGCTCCTGCCAATATTGCCAGTCGGCCTTTATCACCTCTCCTACATATTGAAAAAGGTCCGTAGCATGCTCAAGCCATTTGAGTTGGAGTTCTCTGGGTAATTCTCTAATAAGAAACCTACTCTTCATCTGCTGTAGGTCAGAAGGAAAGCGTCTGGTACGAACAGCCACGTACATACCTTCTGGCGTTACGTATAAGACTTCATGGGATAGCTCCTTTATCCACTGGTCTATAGAAGGCGTGTAGGGCAGAAGCCGGCTATTGAGCCACACAAGGTCCTCATCGGGCAGTTGGGGTGGGTAGAGCTCCCATAGGTAAGAACGGAAGGTAACAAGTCCCCTTAGAGTGTACCCATAATAGCGCTGCCACTTTGACACAAGCTTATCCATGCCCCACCATAGCTCCCATACAGGACGTACTCGGGTGAAGGGCAGAAAGTCTATCCACCCTTCATCTTCAAATAATCCGATTTTCATTTGGGCTCTATTAGTATTTCATTTTGCCGTTTTACCATTGCGAGCTTTCCTGCGAGGAGAAGGAGGGGAGTAATAACTATACCTTTTCCGAAGTGCTGCGGCTGTATAGCTCGTCGGATGCGCCAAGAGGTCTCTGACAGGCCCTTGGTAAATAAGATTCCCCCCTCTCTCTCCGCCCTCTGGTCCCAAGTCTATTACCCAATCAGCCTGGGCTATAAGATTGAGATTGTGCTCTACCACTAATAGCGTGTGCCCTCGTTGAATAAGGCCTCGGAAAGCCTGGATGAGCTTTTGTATATCATCAAAGTGAAGGCCTGTGGTAGGTTCATCTATAACAAAAAGGGTAGGGAGACTATCGGGCTGGAGATAAGGTAATAGGCGCAGACGCGTGGCTTCCCCTCCTGAGAGCTCAGTCGTAGCCTGCCCTAACTTTAGGTAGCCCAATCCCACAACCAGTAGAGGCTGTAAGCACTTTGCAATCGCTTGCTTATGCAGAGTAGCAATCTTCGGCAAGGAATTAAAAAACTCTAATGCCTGTGATACGGTCATGTTTAGTACTTCACTGATATTCTTACCCTCTATCTCAACCTCCAGTACGAAAGGCTGAAACCGTTTACCCCCACAGGTAGGGCATGGCAGACGAATGTCTGCTAAAAACTGCATACTTTTGATAATCACGCCCTCCCCTTGGCAAGTATCACAGCGCCCCCCTGCCACATTGAATGAGAAGTAGCTGGCAGGTAGAGGGTCCCCTTGAGCCTTAGAAGCTTGCGCAAAAAGCTCTCGGATAGTATCATATGCTCCACTCACAGTGGCAATAATAGAACGACGATTACGATTGAGGGTATGTTGAGAAAGAATCTCTACATGCCGAATGAGTTGAGTGGGGAAACTCAATCGTTGGAAGGTATAGGGATTACTACTCTTTATTTCTCCTTTTGCTTCTTGAGAAAGGGAAAGTAGACTCTGCTGGATGGCAGGACCTATTAGGTGTTGAGCCAAAGTCGTCTTTCCGGAGCCGCTCACTCCTGTAATGACAGTGAGAGCTTGTGCCGGAAAGGAGATAGAAATATTCTTGAGATTGTGAAGACATGCCCCCTCCACGCAGATAAAGTTCTGCGAGGGGAAAGAAGGCGGATCGGGCAGGGGGGGAGCAGGACGATGAAAATAGGCTGCAGTAGGCGTACTGGCTCGTAAAAGAGAGGAGAAATCCCCAGCAAATATTACTTCCCCTCCTTTTTCACCTGCTTCGGGGCCCATTTCTATTATGTAGTCTGCTTCCCGAATGAACGTCTCATCATGCTCCACTACTACGACAGTATTAGGAGCATCTCGTAAGTGCTGTACCACCCTCAGAAGCCGCTCTGTATCTCGGGGATGCAAGCCAATCGTAGGCTCGTCTAGAACATAAATAGCCCCTGTAAGCTGACTGCCCAACACAGTAGCTAATTGCAAACGCTGACTCTCTCCGCCAGATAGAGTATCTCCTGCCCTGTCTAAGGTGAGGTATCCAAGGCCTACTTCCAGTAGGATTTCCGTGCGATGCCGTAAAGCCTGAAGGAGAGGCGCAGCTATGGTATTTTGCGGTTCAGGTAACTTCAAGCCATGTAGCCATTTGTAGAGACCTTCTATGCTCATGCCGAGAATCTGGGGTAAAGAGCGCTCCTGAATGCGTATCCACTTCGTATCGGGGTGCAGGCGAGTACCCTCACAAGCAGGGCATGGACCTTGACCTCTGTATTTTGATAGAGTCTGGACATCCCTGCGCTTCTTGAGAGCCATTTCATAGCTCGCAAAAATCCCATAGATATTATGCAGGGGCTCTCCCCACCAAAGCAGCCTCCGCTGCCAAGGTGAATAAGCATAATAAGGTAAGTCAGGCGGCACCTGCTCCTGCGCACGCTCCATAAAATTTACGAGATACTCTTCCATAAAAGCATTTTCAGCCCAAAGTGCCACAGCACCCTCCCTGAGACTCTTACGAGGATCAGGAATGACAAGTCGCTCTTGCAAGCTCCACCCATACCCTTTCCCTTGACAGTGAGGACAAGCCCCATAAGAACTCATGTAATTGAATAACTCTGGCGTAGGTTCGCGAAAAGTATATCCATCTGCATAAAGACTCCCCGAAAAGAAGAACTCCCCTTTACCCTGCACCCATACCCATACTTGCTGATTATGAACATACCACACCTCTTCTAGACTTTCGCGTAGGCGAGCTCTCAGCTCTACTTCAGAGGGGTCTATAAAAATCCTATCTACAAGTATATAAACCTCCTTAGGGTTCTCTATATCAGGTATCTCAGGCCATTCGTAGAGCCTACCCTCATACACAAAGCGATCATACCCTTCATCTACAAGCTTATGTAAGCCTTCTGGGAGTCTATCTTCTACGCCTTCTGGAAGAGGCTTTAGAACCCATATCTCAGTGCCTACGGGTTGATGAAGCAGAAACTCTAGTACCTCCTCAAGTGTATAGCGTTCAATAGGCTGACCACTTACAGGTGAATATAGCTTACCTGCCCGAGCAAAAAGAAGTCTGAGGTAAGGATATAATTCGCTCAGCCCCGCCACTATAGAGCGAAATCCTCCCGTAAATCGGCTCTGCTGGAGGGCTATGGCAGGCGCCAAGCCTTCTATTTTATCCACATCAGGCCGGGGCATACGGGGTAAAAACTGCCTTATGTAGGTACTGAGACTTTCTACATAGCTACTAAAGCCCTCAGCATACAGCGTATCAAAGGCTAATGTAGTTTTTCCAGACCCACTCCACCCACATAAGACTATCAGCTTATGCCGAGGAAAAGAGACGGTTAGGTTCTTCAGCGTGTGCTGCCGTGCCCCGATGACTCGGATTGCCTCAGAAAGGCTCATCAGAGGACGGCGGCAGCAGGATTAGGTTGGGCGCTCTTTATCTCATCGGAGGCAAAATGCATATACTTCTCAAAATTTTGCCTGAAGAGCTGAGCAAGGTGAGCTGCTTGCTTATCATATTGCATAGCGTCGGGCCAGGTATTCCTTGGGATAAGGTACTCAGCAGGCACACCTGGCACGCTTGTGGGTATAGCAAGGCCAAAGACAGGTTCTTGAATATACTCTACATTTTCCAGTTCGCCCTTTAGGGCAGCTTTTATCATTGCGCGGGTGAGAGGAAGAGGCATTCGTCTTCCTACCCCATAGGGTCCGCCTGTCCACCCTGTATTTACAAGCCACACATGCACTTTGTGCCGCTCTATCTTCTCCCCGAAAAGTTCTGCATAACGGGTAGGATAAAGGGGAAGGAATGCCTGGCCGAAACATGCAGAGAAAGTCGCTTGCGGTTCTTTTATCCCTGCTTCGGTGCCAGCGACTTTCGCGGTGTAGCCGGATAAAAAGTGATACATCGTCTGAGCTTTAGTTAGACGAGCAATAGGAGGCAATACCCCAAATGCATCTGCTGTAAGAAGGAAAATATGACTAGGGTGAGAGCCTACCGAAGGGATGACCGCCCTGGGGATGTACGAAAGAGGATAAGCTGCACGGGTATTCTCTGTGATACTGGCATCATCATAATTGATCGTTCGTGTGTCAGGGAAAAAGAGCACATTTTCAATGATAGTACCATACCGCATGGCAGCCCAGATTTGAGGTTCTTTCTCTGCACTTAGGTTTATACACTTTGCATAGCAGCCTCCTTCAAAGTTGAATATGCCCTGATCATCCCATCCATGCTCATCATCCCCTATCAGACGCCGCTCAGGATCCGCAGATAGGGTAGTCTTCCCTGTGCCCGAAAGTCCAAAAAATAAGGCAACATCTCCATTCGCCCCTACGTTAGCAGAGCAGTGCATGGGCATCACGCCCCGCTGGGGCAGAAGGTAGTTCATGAGCGTAAAAACACTCTTTTTCATTTCGCCTGCGTAGGCTGACCCCCCTATGAGGATGAGCCTTTTAGAAAGATTTAGAACAGTGAAGTTATGCTGACGAGTCCCATCAATAGCCGGCTCCGCCCGAAAACCTGGTACCACTATCATGAGATACTCAGGCTCAAAGCTTTCTAACTCCGATGGAGGAGGAGTGATGAAAAGATTATGCACAAATAGATTTTGCCATGGTAACTCATTGATAACACGAATACGCACCTGATACTCTGGCCTAGCACTTACATACACATCCCTGAGGTAGAGCACTTTATTTTGAAGGTAGGCCCTTACTCGCTGATAAAGCCAATCAAATTTTTCCGCAGGAAGGGGGTTATTCACTTCACCCCACCAGATAAGGTTTTCTGTAAAGCTATCCCGTACTACAAATTTGTCCTTGGGTGCTCTACCTGTGAATTCTCCTGTACGCACTACAAGAGCCCCGTTATCTGCCAAAGCCCCCTGCCCTGCCCTCAGCGTATGCTCAATAAGCTCTGAGACAGGCAGATTGGCATACACTAAGTCTGTGAGGTTACTTTTACGAGGAGAGGAAACGAGGGGAAACATGCCACAAAACTAAGAAGAAATAAAGGTACCTGAGGCAGATATAAAACTTATATAAAGATCTAGCTCTATCCACAAATCATGATTTCTCAAAAATATATTAACTTTGCTCACGAATATTCTGTTATAGCTCAAAAGATTATGAAAAAGCGCCGTGAAACAATGGACCAGTTAGATCATCAGTTACTGGCGATTATGGCAGAAAACCCCACCGAATCTTATGCTAAGATACGAGAGAAATTAGGCATATCTATTGGCACTGTATATTTACGAGCCCAAAGGTTAAAAGAAACAGGCATTATCAAAGGCTTTCAACTCATATTAGATCCCAAAAAGTTAGGTTATTCCCTTATAGTAGCGGTCCGGTTGAACGTAGCTGATACAATCAGAGCCACCAAGAGCCTAGAACTCAGACCTGAGATAGGCACAGTACATCTTCTAACAGGCGAGTTCAACCTTCTTGCCTATGCTTATCTTCCTGATGTGGATGCGTTACATAAGCTACTCCAATTTTTCCATAACGAACTGAGGGCAGATAGAGTAGAAGTGCAGATTATCATAGATACTCCTTTACAGCGCAGCGTACCCATACCTCCCGCAGCGTCTGCTTCCTCCTCTACCAAAAAGCGCTCAAAAACCCCTGCCTCAAAAAGCAGTAAGAAGTAAGCTATAGTGGAAGTTTTGTGGGTTATCCCCACGCCAATAGGCAATTTAGAAGACCTTACTTTTCGTGCTAAGAGAATTTTAGAGGAGGTTGATGTTATCTGGTGTGAGGATACACGACATAGTCTCAAGCTGCTTCATCATTACAGCATTGAGGGCAAGCCTTTGCGTTCCATTCATAAATGGAATGAGCACATAGTAATCCGCAGGCTTTTTGCGGAAGCCCAAAAACATAGATGGAAGGTAGGACTCATCACTGATAGCGGCATGCCGGGGATAGCTGATCCAGGATACCTGCCCATTCGGGAAGCTCATCGCTTAGGTGTGCCGGTGCATGTTTTACCGGGAGCCTCTGCTTTTTTGGTGGCGCTCATAGCGAGTGGACTTCCTGCTCACCGAGTCGCATTTGAGGGCTTTTTTCCCCGCAAGGGATACCAGCAGTACCTCAGCCTGCTCAGAGAAGAGGAAAGAACCCTTGTGTGGTATGAGTCACCTCATCGCTTAGTGCGTACTTTGCGAGCCATGATGGAGGAGCTGGGCGAGAATCGTTGGGCATGCGTGGCTCGAGAGCTCACTAAAGTTCATGAAGAAGTGCGACGCGGCACACTAAAAGAATTGTATGCGCACTACGCTGCTAACCCTCCACGTGGAGAAGTGGTGGTACTGGTGGCAGGTCTTTCCTACAAGCCATCCGTATAAAGCCGCCTTTTTAGCAGGGCTTTTATTAGGAGTAGCTTTTCCTCCCTTCTCCTTACCCTGGACAGCTTGGATAGGTTGGCTCATGATATGGCGGCTAAGCGAGACGCATATCTCCTATCGCTTTGCGTACCTATCTCTTTTGGTCTGGAATATAGTCGGATGCTACTGGCTTACACTTACAGCTCTAAGCGCCCCTAACCTGAAGGAAGCCCTTATAAGTTTTTTAGCAGGCACTGCTGCTATCCTACTCAATCCCCTCTTGATGCTTATTCCGTTTATTTTGTGGAAAAAGGGCAGCCGCTTGGTGGGCATAACACTATCTCCATGGTTATTTGTTGCACTATGGATAGTTTTTGAAGAGTTTCATTTTAGGTGGGAGCTGAGTTGGAGTTGGCTTACTCTAGGCTTTATATGGAGCGAATGGTCTTTTTGGGCTAAGCTGGCAAGCTGGTGGGGCCCAGTAGGCCTCTCCGGCTGGACATTAGTAGGAAGCGCTCTATTGTGGAAAACCCTGAATAGGAATAGACTTCTACTTTTCTTGGGCTGGAGTGTAGGGCTCCCTCTCCTAAATAGCCTTACTCAAAACCTATCTGATGTTCAACTAGCGGCTTCCCGAGAGGTATGGGTGCTCCAGCCAAACATAGACCCCTATGCAAAGTTCTCAGAGCTCCCCCCAGAGCTCCAAGTAAGAAGACTTCTTGAGCTTCTACCTAAGGCGCCTTCAATAGGTACTCTCATCTTAGGACCCGAAACAGTCATACCGCTTGCAGTGAATTTAGAACAGTGGCGGGAAGACCCTCTTTTACAGCCTTTCCTACGGTATGCGGAGCGCTACCAGGTGAATATTCTTTTAGGTATAGTAGCAGTTCGGTACTTTCCTCCTGGGTCTCTTCTGACTCCTTCTGCCTCCCTACTGCCTGATGGCAGAAGCTATGAAAGTTATAATGCGGCTCTTCTCATCCGTCCTGACACAGCCATGATTCATATCAAGGGTCGCTTAGTACCATTTGTGGAGAGAGTACCTTACTTGGAAACGTTGGAGTTTCTACGAGAGTGGCAGATAGACTTGGGGGGAGGCTTTGGAAATTTTGGGAAGCCTCCTGTGCAAACGCCCCTACTCCTCTACCCTGATAATTTACCTGTGGCTGTGGCAGTATGCTACGAAAGTATATTCGCACATGATCTGCGTAGGCGACTACCTTCTCAACCTGCCCTCATAGCTATCATGACAAATGATGGCTGGTGGAAAAGAAGCTCAGGCCACTGGCAACATTATACTTATGCCCGTCTCACTTGTGTAAGTTTAGGCGTCCCTGCAGCTCGGAGTGCAAATACAGGCATTTCAGCCCTAATCAATGCAGAGGGTATCCCTATGAGCTACCTTCCCTATGGGTCGTATGGAAGAGCAACTACCTCACTCACACCCCAGACACCTTCTACCCTTTATTATCACAAGGGAGAAGCAGGGGCATTTCTCCTAATTACCTTTGCGCTAAGTATATGGCTGATACAGTGGTGGCAATCCCGGCTCTTATCCACATCGTCCGAGAAGTAGGCTCCTATCTCAGAGAAGAGTTTTATCGCTTCTCCAGAAGCGAAGCAGAATACAAAACAGCCCGCGATCCCGTATCTTATGTAGATAGAGAAGCCGAAAAGAGGCTCAAGGAAAAGTGCCATGATCTCCTTCCAGAAGCAGGCTTTCTCTTAGAAGAGAGTGGAAGCGAAGCCCATGATCAAGAACTATTATGGGTAATAGACCCCTTAGATGGGACCAAAAACTTTGTCCATGGCATACCCCTTTTCGCAATCAGTATAGCCTTACTGCATCATCAAAAGCCCTTGGCAGGAATAGTATATGCAGTACTCCAAGACGAAGTCTTCTGGGCTGTACGAGGGCAGGGTGCCTACCTCGGAAAAGAATGCATACGCGTCTCAGATGTAACAGACCCTGATAAGCTTCTTATAGCTACAGGATTCATGTATAAAGAGCCAGAGAGAGCCGAGAGATACTTTCAGGTGCTAAATGAGGTAATGCGTCGCTTTGGGGGCTTGAGAAGGCTAGGCTCTGCTGCTCTTGACCTTGCTTACGTAGCTACTGGGCGCATGGATGCATTCTTTGAGATGGACCTACACCCCTGGGACATTTCCGCAGGTAGTCTCATAGTACAAGAGGCCAGCGGTAAAGTTACAGACTTCTTAGGAGAAGAGAACTACATTTGGGAGGGAAGTATCGTAGCCGGGAATCCCTGGGCACACGAGGCAGTGCTTGAACTGATTCAACAGCAGCAGTTAGGTGGCAAATAAATAGAAAACTTGCGTATGCGGATTCACTGGGTTTTAGCAGTCTGGCTTTCGGTGGGCATATTACCAGCGCAGGTAGGTCATACTACGATTGTTTTCAATGATCCTTCTCGGACAGGGGGCTTCGGTTCAGGCGGCGGACCTGGAAGACAAATTCAAACAGAAATCTACTATCCTGCTACTGTTACAGGGGATGATACCCCCATACGCCCCGGTCTCTACCCTATTGTAATAATAGGGCATGGCTTCGTTATGGTGTGGTCTGCCTACCAGAACTTATGGGAGGCCTTAGTACCGGCTGGATATATTGTGGCACTGCCGAGAACAGAGGGAAGCCTCTCTCCCAGTCATCAGGATTTCGCATTAGATATGCAAATAGTAGCAAATAGGATGTTATTAGAAGGAAAAGATCCAAATAGCCGCTTTTATGGGCATATTCATCCTAAAGTAGCAATCACAGGGCATTCCATGGGAGGGGGGTGTGCTGTATTAGCAGCCCAGCAATTCCCAAATGTCCATTGTATAGTAGGCTTTGCTCCTGCGAATACAAACCCTTCTGCCATAATAGCTGCTGCTAATGTAACGGTACCTGCACTTATATTCTCAGGATCAGGCGATAGTGTGACACCACCTTATCAGCACCAGCTCCCTATCTATCAAGCTCTCAGCTCCAGCTGTAAGTGGTATGTAAGTCTCTTAGGCGGCGGACATTGCTACTTCGCAAACCCTAACTTCAACTGCGATTTTGGAGAGAGTAGTGCAGGCTCCACTATTACAATTAGCCGAGCCCAGCAGCAGAGCTTTACTACTCGCATCTTACTCCCTTTTTTGAATGCCTGCTTGAAAGATAGCTGCATGGGAAAATTTTTAGATACGCTTAGTACCATAAGTGGAATTACCTATCAGTCTGCCTGTCCTTACCAACCTCTCAGTGTGAGCGGCCAGATAACACACCCCACTTACAGCAATCCTTCAGGAGGAAGCATCACACTGACAGTAGTAGGTGGCACACCACCCTATCAATACCAGTGGAGCCATGGATTCACTGGCTCTGATCCTACAGGTCTCTCAGCAGGAATCTACTCCGTGCAAGTCAGAGATGCAGCGGGTTGTGAGGTAATTCAAACTTTCGTCCTATCACTGACAAGTTCTCTATATGAAGATGGAAAAAAACCCTTCATAGTATATTCACTCCCCTTCCAGAACATGCTGATTCTGGAGTTGCATCCAGATTACATAGAACAAGATTGGTGCTTATATAACAGCCTGGGACAAATAGTAGGTCAGGGCAGGATAGAAAGTGTCCGAATAGAAGTCAAACTTCCTCCTTGTGGTGCCGGCCTATATAGATTGGTGATCGGAAATCAAGCTAAGTCCTTGCTCTGGATGCCCTAATGAGGAAGCTCTACCGAGTTCCATGGATATGCAGTTAACTTTGCGAAGTGGTGCGGTACCTCCAGATAATAGGGTTAGGGCTTATATTCATATTCACCGGATGCCAGCCAGATACACCTCCTCCCTCTAACCCACCGGGAGCTTCACGCCTCACAGGGCAAAGTAGCCGCACATGGCGCCTACAGACACTTTCCATCCGAGGAAGCAGCGAGCCTATCCCGCCCTGCCGCGCTGATGACCGATGGACGTTCTACGTAGACGGGAGAGCTGTGCTGCAAAATCCTACACCTTGCACTGCAAATGACCCTGACGACCCTTCTCCCAACGCTACAGGACAATGGCGCTTCACCAACAATGAGCGCTCTCTCATAATAGAAGGACAGAATATCTTCTTTAATAGAGTTATCATCCAGCTCACGGATAATACTCTCGTTTGGGAATATACAGGAGAAGGAGGAGCGCTCGTACAAGAGACATGGGTGCCCTAAGCGAAGTCCAACCTTAGCTCTGCCTAATGCCAAGGCTTAGAGCGGTAAGCATTCATTGTTACACTTAGTATTCTGCTCCGCAGCTTTTTCTGTACCCTGTACCCCACCTAAATACCCTCTTTCCTCCAAGGCCTCAATGCGCTTGATCTCTCTAGTGCTCAGCTTAGCTTAGGAAATAGGAAAAAACCCCACATTCTGCAAACATATGTTCATCTTTTAGTGAAGCTCCTTTGAATTCAGATATAGTAGTCTGAGCCCCTTCTCCATCTATGCTTTACAGCTAGCTTGTAGGCGAGAGACCTCTTTTGCTTACTTTCCCCATTCGCAGAAAGCAGCTAACACAATCAAAAGCCGCTCTCAGTAGAATTTACCTCACAAAGGATAGATTTGGAACTTTGGGTGAGAGAGGATGTACAGCGAACTTTCTTATGCCAAGCGCCCTCAGATGAAAAAGTGTTAGTTGGACACGAGAGGAAGACCATAAAGTCTATACTTGTACCTTTACTCATTACTCATATGACAGATACGCGCATTTTTTGGAAAAGGGATATAATTCTCACATATTTGTAGTATGACTCTTTCCGAGCTGCGACAAATAGCCCAAAAACATGGATTACAAGTGGAGGAGGCATTCTTGAGCTTCATGCTGGAGATCCTATCTCTACAATCTCCAGCAGGGGAGAAAGTCATGCCTCCCATAGAGGAATCGCATCATCGTCCCTTCCA
>JANXCJ010000029.1 GCA_025060275.1 Bacteroidia bacterium
ATAGAATTAGGGGGCCAGCAGTGGAAAGTCTCGCCCGGCAGTAAGATAGCTGTCAACCGCTTGCCCTACCCAGAGGGTAGTGAAATTATTATTGACCGGGCTCTTCTCGTGGAGAAAGAGGGGGTGACTCAACTAGGAACACCCTATGTACCCAGTTCTATCCGAGTGAAAGTAGAGAGCCACTTTAAGGCCCCTAAAATAGTGGTGTTCAAGAAAAAGCGAAGAAAAGGGTACAAGCGAAAGAAGGGACATCGTCAGCTTATGACTTTGGTAACCATACAATCCATAGAATAGTGCTATGGCACACAAGAAGGGCTTAGGTAGTACTCGGAATGGACGAGAATCGGAAAGCAAACGCTTAGGTGTGAAATTATTCGGAGGACAACATGCCATACCAGGCAATATAATAGTACGGCAAAGAGGCACACGTTTCTGGCCTGGGAAAGGCGTAGGAATGGGGAAAGACCATACCCTATTTGCAAAAGTAGAAGGTATAGTCCATTTCCGTAAACGGAAAGGTCGTCATTACGTGGAAATTCTCCCCTCCTCTACGGCTCCTGTAGGGACATCCTAAGGATCGCTTGTGAAGCTTCTACCATCAATTCAGCAGAACTACCTACTAACAAGGGCCAGTTATCTTTAGCGTGTCCTACGGGAAGTCCCATGGCCAAGGGAAAGTCACACGAAGTACTCTCTTCTACGATTTGAGAGAAGGGCTTTCCAAAAGGGGTCTCTTCTTTCTCTTGGGTAAGAGTTATTGCACCAACCAGAAGCCCCGCTATTTTGCCATACCAACCTCCATTTCGTAAATGCCAGCTCATTCGGTCTATTTGGTAGGAGTATTCTCCCACTTCCTCCCAGAAAAGAATAGGATTTCCCGGAAAGTTCTTAAGGTCCAGTGAAGTACCACAGAGGGTTTGTAGAAGGCTAAGATTGCCCCCTAAGAGCATTCCCTTCGTATGTCCTACACGCCATGCATACCAGGGCTTGCGAGCCCATTTTATCGTAACTATCTCTGACTCCCCACGTAGCACCTTCAGCAGCTCTTGAAGTGCTTCTGCCCGAATTTTATGAGGTATATGTACAGCCAGGGGAGCATGAAGACTCACGATGCCCTCCGTAACAGCTCTCCACAGAAGAGGGGTAACATCGCTAAAGCCTATTAGCCATTTGGGATATCTTTGAAGCCCGCTCCAGTCTACTGTAGTCCATATACGAGAGCTCCCGTGTCCTCCCCGAGCAAACCATATGGCCCGGATGGCAGGATCATCTAAAGCCTCTTGCAAAAGTGCCTTTCTATGCGAATCTGAGCCTGCCAAGAGTCCGTCAGAGGCATATAGATTCTTCTCCTCATATACTACCTTCCAGCCCTGTAGGCGAGCAAAAGCGAAAAAGGGCTCCATTTCTTGAGGACTGACTTGCCAAGAGACAGAGAGTACGGTTATCTTGTCCCCTTTTCGCAGAGGCCTTGGATAAATCACCTCACAAAGCTACTTGGGAGTTGTATATTTGTATAAATAATGAGCGTTGTTGAATGGTTTTTCTGGCTAAGCATCGTCTTAGTGCTCTACCCCTACCTAATCTATCCTATGGGTATAGGATTGATAGCTATTCTCAAGCGTAGAGAGCAGAAAGACGTTGAGACTGATGAGATAGACTACTGGCCCGATGTAACTATTATCATCCCTGCTTACAGAGAAGCTCAGTCTGTAGCACCTAAGATGGAGTCCATAAGGAATTTAGACTACCCCAAAGACAAGCTCCGCATTTTATGGATAATCGCCACGCATGAGGGAGATGACTCCTTAGAGCCTACGCTGAAAGCCCTACAAAGCTACCCAGAAGCTCTTTATATACTCGTACCTCACAGAGGTAAAATCTACTCATTGAATCAGGCTCGCCTGCAGGTAGAAACGCCCTACACACTCATAACCGATGCAGATATCCTCATCTCGCCTCATTCCCTGAGAGTAGGTATCCAACACATGAAGCAAAACCCCCGTGTAGTTTTAGTAGGAGGTAGCCGTCAGCTTTTACCCCAAGGTAAAAACACTCCTGTAGGCTTTTCGGAAGCCCCTTACCTTGGGTATGAAGCCTGGTTAGGTAAGGCAGAGAGCCAGTGGGGGTGTGCCCTAGGGTTAGGAGGGGGGTTTTTACTTCTCCGAACCTCCTTCTGGCCTGAAATGCCTGCAGGAGTGGTAGATGACCTATATCTGAACTTATATGCAGGACTTAACCGCTTTCATGTTGTATTTGAGCCAAAGATAAAATCTTATGAGATACCCTCTGCTTCTTACCGTGTAGAATTTCAGAGAAAGATTAGAATCGCCTATACAGCATTTAACACAATAAGAAGCCTTTTCAGTTGGAAGAAAGCTTTACAAAATCCCTTGTTTCTATTTTTTTTCTTCTCTCACAAGCTATTTCGCTACACAATTGCACCAGTTGCCTTGCTAATAGGTCTACTGAGTGTCGTAGGAGTAGCCTTCAAAAGTACTTTCTACTCTATGGCGGCTACCCTTTATATCTTAGCAGCGCTGGAAGCATTTGCCTTGTGGGCACTAGCCACTGTGCGCTTACCAGGGTGGATAGCTCTGCCTGGTTACTTTTTCCTTGCACATTTCGCCCAGCTTGTGGGGCTATGGAAGTTTCTCCGTAGTGAAGACCCTCTCCGGGTATGGCAACGGCTACCGAGGACAGAAATTGGTATGTCTCATGCCGTGGAGCATAACTATTCAACAGGCTCCTCCACGTCCTGAAGCAATTATTTGGGAGGAGCTGCCCTTCGGGCGCATATTCAGCCAACACATGGCAGTGGCTGAATACAAGGATGGAAAATGGCAGGAAGCCCGTGTGCAGCCCTTTGAGCCTTTATCTCTCTCCCCTGGGACCTCTGCTTTGCATTATGGACAGGCTCTCTTTGAGGGATTCAAGGCTTACCAACGTCCAGATGGTTTTAGATTTGTCTTTCGCCCTAAGGACCACTGGCAGAGGCTCAATCACTCTGCTCACCGCCTCAGCATGCCAGAGGTCCCATACGAGCTTTTTATTTCCTTACTTCACCATCTTTTACTCCAAGAAGTAGCTCTTTTCCCTCCTAACCTACAGCATGCTATCTACATCCGACCTGTTTACTTCGCTACAGACCCGTGGCTGGGCGTGCGCCCCTCTGAGACTTACATGCTCGTGATATATCTCACACCCGTAGGACCCTACTACAAGGATACTATTAAAGCCTATGTAGAAACGGAACTTTCTCGGGCTGCCTCAGGAGGTACAGGCACAGCAAAAATGGCAGGTAACTACGCAGCAGCTCTCCTAAGCGGCAGAAAAGCCCAGGCAAAAGGTTGCCAAGTCTCCCTCTGGCTGGATGCTTTCCAGCACGAATATGTGGAGGAGTTCAGCACCATGAACGTATTCTTCGTCCAAAGGGACTCCACCCTCATAACGCCTTCTTTAGAAAGGGGTACTATACTTCAGGGCATTACAAGGGATACAATCCTCTACTTGGCTTATGAACGCGGTCTTAGTGTAGAAGAGAGAGATATATCTATCCATGAGGTGATAGAGAACATAACCCATGGGCGTATTACAGAGATATTTGGCACAGGTACTGCTGCGACAATTATGCCCATCCAATCTCTCTTCTACGAGGATAAAGTATGGGAGCTCCCCCCTCACACACCTATAGCCCAGATGCTGCTGACTGATTATAAGGCAATCCTCCAAGGAGACTTGAAGGGAAACCCTGAATGGATATGGCCAGTGTAGACCTACAGAACTTTCGCCAGGAGTATTCTAAGGGAGTCCTAATAGAGGAGTCCCTACCAGAGGAGCCTTTCCCTCTCCTGCTTCAGTGGCTTGAAGAAGCTGTACAAGCGGGGATAAGTGAGCCGAACGCATTTACCTTAGCTACTGCGGACTCCTCCGGCCAGCCCCACGCGCGGATCGTTCTACTCAAAGAGGTAGTAGTGCCTTTTCTCTTTTTCTATACAAACTACGAGAGCGCCAAAGGAGTAGAGATAGCTCAGAATCCCAAAGTCTCTGCTACATTCTGGTGGAGAGAGCTGGAGAGGCAGCTCCGAGTGGAAGGAACTGCCCAGAAAGCTTCAGAAGAAAAGTCCAACACCTACTTTTTGTCTCGCCCCTATGGTAGTCAGATTGGGGCATGGGCCTCCCCCCAGAGCCAGCCCATCAAGAGGGAAGAACTGATGTCTCGTTGGCAGCTATACATGGAGAAATTTGCAGAAGGAGAGGTTCCTCGCCCTCCGTACTGGGGGGGCTATCAAATACTCCCTCATTATGTGGAGTTTTGGCAAGGCCGCCCTAATCGCCTTCACGACAGAATCATATATCGCCGAAGGGGGACATCCTGGGAAAAGTACCGCATAGCTCCTTAGCGTAACCAGTTCATATTCTCCCCCTCCTAGGCAACACAGTAGATAGCCTTGCCAATCTCTACTACCCTTTCGCACACTTGAACTGCATCCTGAGTAGAAACTTCTCTACCTTCCAAAGCACATCGGACCCAGTACCTAAGGCATCCTTCCTGTTGTTCCCAGTGAAGGATAGAAGCAGCTTTACGTGCCCCTTCTACCCACTGATCATAGAGGGGTCTATTCATCTCCAAGCTCTTCAACGTCTGGGCTATTGAGGAGGGTGTCCAGGGCTCCACTACACAGCCAGCATTATACTTACGGACAATAGCCTGAATAAGTGGTGCTTCACCTGCAATCACAGGTATGCCTGCCTGAAGATAGTCAAATACCTTATTCGGAAGAGCATAGCGGTGATTAAGTGCGGTAGGGAGCTCTCCAGACACCCCCAGCGTAGCTCTAAGGGTAAAGTCCTCAACCTTCTCAAAAGGTACCATTCCAAAGAAAACTACTCTATCCCCTAGTCGCTCCCGCAGTACTATCTCCTCTAACCGCCTCCTAATAGGCCCATCTCCCACTATCCATAACCGCCACCCAGTAGCTATCTTTAGGGCGTTTACTAACTCCTCCAGCCCTCTCTGAGGATGTAACATCCCTTGGTAGAGAAGTAGCCGTTCCTCCAGGTGAGGCCGTGCCAACCTTACACCTCGCAAGGGAAGATTATATATGACCCACACAGGTTTTCCGTACTTCTTTTGAAAGTGCTCGGCTATAGGGGGGCTAACTGTAATGATATACCTTGTACGAGGATAGAAGAGCTGCTCTGCCAGCTCCCATACACGCCTCTTAAAAGGACGAGACACTAAGAATGGAGTCTGCGTATAAAGCTCCCGACTATCTAATAACACTACCTTTCCTCTTAGGAAGCCTGCTACCCAACAGGCAGGAAGTATATGTAGATCACATGCCAGTACAGCCTCCCACTTTCTACGAAGGAGTAGGTACATAAACATGACAACATTCGCAAGCAAGAAGAAGAGAGGTCCCTTCTTAGCGGGTACCCATAGACGCCTCACGGTATAAGGTCTACCCCGAAGAGGTGCTTCCCATAGATGCCTTTTTATACCTACTACTTCTACTTCATGCTCCTTATGCAGGGTAAGAGCTATCTTATGAAGACGCTGATCACAAATAAGATTGTTGATAATGCAGTGGATTATCCGTGCCATAGTAGAGGAAAAGGCTTCCTATTGCAGTAGAACCAAAGTTAGAAGGCTACCCATTTCCCTACTTTATATCACTTCCTCCCCTACTATGAGCTACATTTTCCACATAGGTAAGGACTCAGAGATTCTTCCGAGAGAGAAAATTTTTGTTACTTAAACCTCATGTTCAACATCTCCACATCCCCACCTCTATCTCCAGAAGAAGTTAAGCATCACATAGCGGAATATGGATATGTAGCTGTGGAACCCTCCTCAGAGATAGACCTTTTTTCTGAGATTCAAAAGCTGAAGCAGCAGAAGAATGCCCTGGTGCTTGCCCATTACTACCAGGAAGCTGATATACAGGATCTGGCTGACTTTGTGGGAGATAGTCTAGGGCTTTCCCAGAAAGCTGCTGAGACAGACGCGGATATAATCCTCTTCGCAGGGGTACACTTCATGGCTGAGACGGCCAAGATACTAAATCCCGAAAAGAAGGTACTTGTCCCTGACTTAAACGCAGGCTGCTCTCTATCAGATAGCTGCCCTCCAGAGGCTTTTGCTGCTTTCAAAGAGCGCTACCCTGGCTATAAGGTAGTAAGTTATATCAACACTTCAGCTCACATAAAGGCTATGAGCGATATTATAGTTACCTCTTCTAATGCTGTGCCTATAGTGAAGGCTCTACCTGCTGACTGGAAACTAATATTTGCACCGGATAAAAACTTGGGTAACTACGTGATGCAGAAGACAGGTAGAGAGATGGTTCTATGGGATGGTGTGTGCATGGTTCATGCTATTTTTTCCTTTCAGAAGGTAAGGGCATTGCGAATGAAATATCCTGAGGCGGAACTAATTGCCCACCCTGAATGTGAGCCTGCTCTCTTGGAGCAGGCAGACTACATAGGCTCTACGACAGGGCTTCTCAACTACGTCGTACGCTCTCCTAAGAGGCAGTTTATCGTAGCTACGGAGGCTGGGATTTTCCATCAAATGCGTAAGGCTGTGCCCGAGAAGGAGCTTATCCAAGCTCCTACGGAATACTCTTGTAGCTGTAATACTTGTCCCCATATGAAGCTCAATACACTGGTCAAAATATACAATGCACTCCTATACGAGATGCCGGAGGTTACTTTGCCCGTAGATATATTAGAGGCTGCTCGCAGGCCTATACAGAGGATGCTTGAGATGAGTCGAGAGCTTGGTCTACTTTCGTGAGCTCCGTGGAGAAATCCCTTGTTACTGAGGTAGAGCTAATAGGAAGACTCTCAGAGAGGCTACTAGGGAAGCATCCCCTTCTTGTTCAGGGAATAGGGGATGACGCAGCTGTTTGGAGGTGGGAAGAAGGAGTGTATGGTCTTGTTTCTGCGGATACCTTACACGAGCATTGGGATTTTGATCGTTCCTATCATGCACTGCGTTACATAGGCTACAAAGCAGCAGTCAGTGCAATCAGTGATATATGTGCTATGAATGGTCAGCCCCTGTTCTTAGTGGTGTCGCTGGGAGTTCCTAGAGGTACCTCTGCTTCTCAGTTACAAGAGCTCTATGATGGAATAAGAGAGGTTGAAGAGAAATATAGGGTAGCGGTGGCTGGGGGAGACATCTCCCCCTCAAGAGACTTATGGTTAAGTATAACAGTAATAGGCAGGGTGGAAGTAGAATGGATCGTCTACAGAAAGGGCGCAGCCCCTTATCAGATAGTCTGCGTTACTGGAGATTTGGGTGCACCGTATGCAGGGCTGAAAGTTCTTCAGAGAGAGAAAGCAGTCCTTACCCATGATCCCACAGCTCAGCCGGATGTGAAGGACTTTGGTTATGTTATCAGGAGACAACTAAAGCCAGAGGCTCGATGTGATGTAGTGAGGCGTCTAAAGGAGATAGGAATCCGACCTACCAGCATGATAGACCTCTCAGATGGGCTTGCTGCAGGACTTCACTCCTTGGCACAGGCTTCTGGAGTAGGTTTCCATATCTATCTGGAACGGCTTCCCTTCCACTCCCAGACGGCTCGGGTGGCAGAGCTCTTTCAGATACCTCTTACCGCTGTCCTTCTGTATGGAGGTGAGGAGTACGAACTTTTATTTACTGTGCCTGCCGAAGCACATGAGACGCTGAGGAATGAACCCTTCGTACATATGATTGGATATGTAAAGGAGGGAAAAGACGTAGTAATAGAAGATGGGATAGGGCAAGTCTGGCCTATTGAGCAGATAGGTTGGGATAGTCTCTTGGGTGAGCGTAAGAAAGAGAGTACCTGATGCTAGTAGAATCTCGGTTAATCTCTACCTGAGCGGGACTATTCAAAGTTTAGGTTTAGAGATAGTGTCTGCATGTGGAGGGATTTTATGATGTAACCAAACCGGGTGCCTGTAGGATCATAGATATTCCTTATGCCCAAGGAATACACAAGTTCGGGAGAGAGTTTAACCTTATCTGCATAGATATCTATGCCTACGCCTGCTATCCACTGCCAGTCTACTCGCTCGGTGCGGATAAGTTCGGGATTGTCCCTTGTACGCTTATCACTTGCTAGGTTGATTCCTAGCTGTCCGCCGCCGAGTACGTACACACGATAGCCCTTGTAAAACTGGGACTTATACTTCAAAAATAATGGAATATATAAGTAAGAGGACTCTAGGCGCCTCTTCATCGTGGTGTCTCTTAGGACGAAATAGATATTTCGTTGCTGTAGAGAGACTGATACGATGCTACGTAGGTCAAAGTATTTATGGAGCTTTTTACTCATGATAAGGCCCAGGTTTATACCGGGGATTCCTTCTACCTTAACAAACTTAGGAGCTGCGTTCGTAGGGGAGTTGTACTGCAGCTGGTGGTAGCGGATCTTTACCTGACTA
Organism: Bacteroidia bacterium; assembly: GCA_025060275.1. GTDB lineage: Bacteria > Bacteroidota > Bacteroidia > SpSt-205 > SpSt-205 > SpSt-205. Next base: position 8,440 of record JANXCJ010000029.1, read on the forward strand.
TAATTTCCTCCCATGCTGAACCCGAGGTTAAAGCTTCTCAAGTCGTAATATAGATTATACTGAGCCATGAGGAGAGCTATGTGAGAGAGCAGCAGTATCTTAGTATGTAGGTTTATGTAGTTCATAGAGTATAGAGACGCCCCCTAAAAACGAAGTATAGTTAGTGATTGCGAATCCCACCTCCCGGCAAAGGTGTAAAAATTCTTCTCTATGGGGAAAGGTAGTAGTAGACTCAAAAAGATAGGAATAGGCTTGAGCATCTCCTGCCACTATAAAGCCTAGGCCACGCACGTATGTACGCATGTAGAAGGAGAATAGGTGTTTCCACAAGGGATGACGGGGCATGCCTGTCTCTAAAATCATGCAGACTCCTTTGGGGCGTAGCACTCGATGGATTTCCTGAAGGGCTCTGCGGCGGTCGGTGAAGTTACGAATGCCATACCCCACCGTAACTGCATCAAAGGAGTTATCCTCAAAGGGAAGCAGATGGGCATCTGCTATAACCATGTGCCATTTCGGAGAGATATGAGGGGGTCTTTTATCGTAGGCAAGGTCCAACATTTCTGGCGTAATATCTACTAAGTATACCTCTGTGAGAGAAGATAGGGTATAACAGGCTTGCAGGGCGAAGTCTCCTGTACCGGCAGCTAAGTCTAGTAGTTTTTTAGGGGCCCACTTAGCTAAACGCTGTGCAGCCTTACGACGCCATCTTACATCCTGTCCAAAGGTCATGAGGCGATTCATGAAGTCATATCGCTTAGCAATGCGCTGGAAAATATGTGAAGTGCCTGTGGGGTTTTGCATACTTTTGGAAGGTGGAGAACAAAGTTAAGCGTATAACTACCCAGACCTTGCGGGAGATGAAGTTGCGCAAGGAACCCATAGTAGTGCTCACAGCTTATGATTATACTTTCGGGAAGTTATTAGACAAGGTAGGAATAGAGGTGCTATTAGTGGGGGACTCTGCTTCTAATGTAATTGCAGGTCATGAGACGACACTTCCTATCACGGTGGAGCAGATGATATATCATGCTTCGGCTGTGGTGAGGTCTGCCCAACGAGCAATGGTGGTAGTAGATATGCCTTTCGGCTCCTATCAGAGTGACTCTAAGCTCGCCCTCCATACAGCTATTCGTATTATGAAGGAAAGCGGTGCTCATGCGGTGAAGCTGGAGGGAGGTGCTTCAGTAATAGAATCTGTACGTCGCATCGTTTCCGCAGGGATACCTGTGATGGGACACTTAGGGCTTACACCTCAATCTATTTATCAGTTTGGAAGCTATCGTGTAAGGGCCACTGACCCTGAGGAAGCAAAAAAGCTGCGGGCTGATGCTCAGCTTTTGGCGGATAGCGGTGTATTTGCCATAGTGCTGGAGAAAGTGCCAGCCTCCTTAGCGAAGGAAATCACAGAGAGCCTCTCTATCCCTACTATTGGGATAGGGGCTGGTCCTTACTGCGATGGGCAGGTTCTAGTACTGTACGACATGCTGGGCTTGACTACAGATTTCTCACCTCGCTTCTTGCGCCGTTATGCGAACCTTGCAGAGGTAGTACAGAGTGCCTGTAGAAAGTACTTAGAGGATGTGAAGCGGCGCTTCTTCCCTTCCCCTGCTGAGAGTTATGAATAAAAGTGAAAAGGTAGTAGGTGTATATGTTCTTAAATAGCTTTTTCTTTTTTTCGGCTCACAATTATGCATGTAGCAGAGATTTTGTCGCGTGAGAAAAACCCCTTCATTAGTGTGGAAATTATTCCTCCTCGTAGGGGCAGTAACGTGCAGCAAGTCCATAGTGCAGTAGAGAGTCTTTTGCCCTATCATCCCCGTTACATTAATATTACCAGCCATGCGGCTGAGGTTATTTGGCAGGAGCAACCTGATGGGACTTTCCGTCGGAGAGTAAAGCGAAGAAGCCCCGGCACCTTCGGGCTGTGCGCCGTTATTAAGTATAAGTATGGTATAGAGCCGGTGCCTCATTTACTTTGTCATGGATTTACCCGGGAGGAGACAGAGGATGCTCTCATAGAGCTACATTACCTCGGGGTGGAAAACGTAATGGCTCTTCAAGGGGAAGAGAAGTATGCAAGACCTCCTCGCCCCGATCGTACTGTCAATGCCTTTGCTGTAGAGCTTGTGGAGCAGATCAGTGCCATGAACCGCGGGTGTTATCTGGATGAGCTCACAGATGCTCAACCAACAAACTTCTGTATAGGTGTAGCCGCCTACCCCGAAAAGCATTTTCAGGCACCCAACCTCGCATTTGACATAGCGAACCTCAAGCGAAAACAAGAAGCAGGTGCCAGCTACGCCATCACTCAAATGTTCTTTGACAATAAGTATTACTTTGATTTCGTAGAGCGCGCATCAGCTGCAGGCGTACGCATCCCTATTATCCCAGGGCTAAAGATTCTTACGAGGCGAGAACACCTCCATTCTCTCCCCAGAAATTTTTACATAACGATTCCAGAAGCGTTAGCCTCGGCGGTTCTCGCTGCTAAGGATGACACTGAAGTATTGGAAATAGGATTAGAATGGGCTTATCAGCAAGCTATAGACCTTCTTTCGCATGGCGTGCTTAACCTCCATTTTTATACTATGCTCTATACCCGCCCTCTTATAAGGCTTATGGAAAGGCTAAAGATAGGCTGAGGTGGAGTATGCGCCCTGTGGTAGGGTGGAAAGTTCTTCTGGCTATAATGGTGTTACTAGTGGGAATCCTCCTTATACCACGCAGACAAAAGAGTACTATGACTTCACCTCTCTCGTGTGAGAGCCCTCTAGATACTTACTTGACCTTTATCCATCAGGCACGTCGCCAAAAGGATAGTGTCTTTAAGGTAGACCCTTTCTCTCCTATTCCTGAAGAGAAAAGAGCCGGGTTCTCTGGTCTTAAGTATTTTCCTGTGAATAGAAAATGGTGTCTGCAAGGGAAGTATGAACCCCTTCCAAATGCTTTACCGCCCGTAGGTGGAGCTATATGGCTTGATCTTCCAACCTTGGACAGCTGTAGGGAAGCCTCGCGCTTGCTTCTCTACAAAGGGAGGCAGGGAGAGGTTTATATGGCCTTTTGGGACTCCACAGCTGCCCTCGGAATGACTTACGAAGGAGGACGGTATGTGCCTGTACAAATAAAAGAAGGTATTGGATTTGTGGACTTCAATCAAGCCTACTTTCCGTACTGTGCCTATGATAGCCGCTACATCTGCCTACCCTATCCACCCGAAAATCGTCTATGTATCTCTGTCCTTGCAGGTGAGCGATGGTAGTTTTAGGCTACTTCCAGGTGTGAAAGTGAAAGGTTGGGTTCTATGCTTTCGTTAGATTGGGTGTCTAGCATCAGGAGGGGGGTTTGTACCTTTGTGCCCTGTGGCCCAGTGGATAGAATCTCTTAGGCAGAGGGGACTGGTGTATCAGCATACCCCTTTACCTGAGGCCCCCCACCTTATCAAGGCGGCTTATGTGGGCATAGACCCTACAGCTGACTCGCTTCATGTGGGGCATTTGGTACCGCTCCAGCTTCTCTATCATTTAGCGCAGTTGGGAATACAACCAATAGTTGTGATAGGGGGTGCTACTGCGAGGATTGGCGACCCCTCAGGTAAGCGAACAGAACGCCCACTTTTGCCGCCTGAAGTAGTAGAGCTTAATACCCAGCAGCTTATACAACAGGTACAGAAGATTTTACCCCTTTCTCTTACCATACTTGATAATTATGCATGGCTGGGGGAGATGTCTTTGGTGAGTTTCCTAAGAGATGTAGGTAAGCATATTACGGTGAGCTACCTACTAACCAAAGAAACTATACATTCTCGCCTTGAGGGAGGTATTTCTTTTACTGAATTTAGCTATCCCTTGCTACAGGCATATGACTTTTATCACCTTTTTGTGTCTTATGGTTGCTCTCTGCAGGTTGGGGGGGCAGATCAGTGGGGTAATATCACTACAGGCATAGAATTCATACACAAGCAGACAGGTGGGGAGGCGTATGGCATTACTTGTCCTCTTCTTACCAGGGCAGATGGAAGCAAATTTGGGAAAAGCGAGCAAGGAGAAAATATCTGGCTCTCAGCTAGTAAGACCTCGCCCTACAAGTTTTATCAGTTCTGGATTAGGCAGCCTGATGCGGACATGCTAAGACTCCTCAGTATATTCAGTTTTAGAACTTTGGAAGAGATACATGAGTTATGGACTATGCATCAACAATCGCCTGAGCAGCGGCTTGCTCAGAGGGCCTTAGCATACGAAATGACTTCTCGTGTGCATGGAGAGGCAGCGGCTAAGATTGTAAAGGAGGTCTCTGAAGTGGTATATGGTGTAGGTTCATTAGAGGCTTTAGAGAATATCTCGGAGGGGTTTTTTGAGCAGATAGTCGCAGAAATGCCTACCTACATCATAGCTTCTTCTGAAATTTCTGTGGCGGAGGCTTTGGTCCAGAGCGGCTTTCTTCGTTCTAAATCGGAATGTCGTCAGCTCATTCAACAAGGAGGCCTTTCTATCAACCGGCAGCGTGTGAGAGCAGAGAACACGCCTCTTTCTGCTTACAAACCCTTGCGGGAGCGTTACTGGCTGCTCCAGCGGGGCAAAAAGCATCAAGCGTGGCTTCGTGCAGAGCTGCGAGGTAAGAGAGAGAGCTTATAAAGGAGGTTCTTCATACCTTATAGAGGCAGTGTCTGACCAGATGCGGCGGGCAATAGCTTGGGCGGTAGGTGTGGCGGCTATGCCTCCCAGGGCGGTCTCTTTGAATCGGCTATCCATGATAGCCCCTACTTCGCCCATGGCTGCGACTACTTCATCTACTGGGATAACAGCTGTGTCCCCGGCTAACGCCATCTGGGCTGCAGCTGCTGCTATCACTACGGCTGAGCCATTACGCTTTACACATGGTAGCTCTACTAGTCCTGCTACAGGGTCACAAATAAGCCCTAGCATGTTCATGATTGTAAGTGCCACAGACTCAAGGATTTGATCAGCATTTCCCCCTAAAGCGTAAGTTATGCCGGCAGCCCCCATGGCAGCTGCCGTACCTGTTTCCGCTTGACATCCTCCTACAGCGCCTGCAATAGAAGCCTTTTTCTCTATGATTAGAGCTACACCTGCCCCTATGAGCATAGCTTCATAGATAGTTTTCTCTTGTGTCTTATGGTGTTTAGCGAGGAAAGTGTAGATACCTGGTAGAATCCCAGATGCACCCGCTGTAGGAGCTGCTACCACTCGTCCCATGCAGGCGTTTGTTTCTTTGGCTGCGGTAGCATACGCTATGAGGAGCGAAAATTCAGGACTTATAACGTAGATAGAAGAGGAAAGAAGTTTCTTGCCTGTGTCTCTAACTAAGCCACTAAAGGTCTGCCGGGGCTCCCTAAGCCCTGTCTCTACGGCATCTCGCATGACGGCGTATACCTGAGCTAAGCGACTCCATACTTCTTGCTCTGTCCTTCCTTTTTGATGTATCTCATAATCTAATACTATGCGCCAGAGGGGCACGCCTCTCTCCTCAGCGAGTGCCTTCCAAGAGGCAAAGCTTTCTAAGCGCATCTTTTATAAAGATAAAGATATTTTGGATAAAGAAAACGTGGATTAATTACATTATGGCAAGGGGTCTAACACGAGCCATTATCCTGCTTTGTTAGCTTCTGGAAAACTTCCTCAAGGGGAAGTTGGCGCTTCTCCAGCCTCAGTAGAGTTACACCCTGCATTACAGAGGCTTGATATATTCTTTCTCGGATGTCTCCTCCTGCAGGCGTCCTGACCTGCCAAAGAAGATTACCTATGGGCTTGACCTCTGCACCCTCTTCCAGAAAATTCCATGTCAGCGCTCTTTCTGCGGTTTCTACTATATATTCCTCTTGTCCTAAGTATTGGGATAGCTCTTCAATCCTTGCGTCTAATACCAATTCGCCCTTATGAAGAATTAGGACTCGGTCGGCTATAGCTTGTACCTCGGAGAGTATATGAGAAGAGAAGATCACCATATGGGAGCGCCCTAAGGTGCGGATAAGCTGGCGTATTTCTATTACTTGATTAGGGTCTAAGCCGCTTGTGGGCTCGTCTAAAATGAGTAAAGGAGGCTGATGGAGAATAGCAGCGGCTAAGCCTACGCGTTGGCGGTACCCTCGTGAGAGAGCTGCGATAGTTTTGTGGGCCTCTGGAGTAAGGCCTACTTGCTGTATGGTTTCTTCTATACGATGACGAATAAACTTTCCCTTGAGTCCGTAGAGCTGCCCCCTAAACAAGAGATACTCTCGTACATACATATCTAAGTAAAGAGGATTGTGTTCGGGCAGATAGCCTATGCGACGTTGAATTTCTCGCAGGTCGCGAGGGGCAGTCCAGTGGTCTAAAGAAAAACTACCTGTAGTAGGGGGCAGATACCCTGTAAGAATCTTAAATGTGGTGGATTTACCTGCTCCATTAGGTCCAAGGTAGCCGTATACACCGGGCCCCTCTAAGGTAAAGGATACCTCTTTCAGAGCCCACTGGTTTCCGTATTGCTTGCCGAGATTTTGTACTACTAAGCGCATTACACTTGGAGGAGGAGCCGCATGGGGTCTTCCAAGAGCTCCTTCACTCGTACGAGGAAGCTCACGGCTTCTCTTCCGTCTATGACCCGGTGATCATAAGATAGCGCTACATACATCATAGGGCGGACTAAAACCTGTCCATTCATAGCTATGGGACGCTCTTGAACTTTGTGCATCCCTAAGATAGCCGTTTGAGGGGGATTGAGGATAGGGGTAGAGAAAAGGGAGCCAAAAACCCCTCCATTTGTGATAGTGAATGTACCTCCCTGCATTTCCTCTATGGAGATTTTATTCTGCCTAGCGCGCGCTGCAAGGTCTGCGATTGTGCGCTCTATCTCTGCAAGCGAGAGAAGATGAGCATTCCTGACCACAGGAACTACAAGACCTCTGTCTGTACTGATAGCAATGCTTATGTCTACATAGGAGAAATAGACTAACTCGTCCTCATGCAATTGGCTATTAACTTCAGGAAATTCCAAGAGGGCTGTAGCGCAGGCTTTAGTAAAGAAGCTCATGAAACCTAAGCTCACGCCATGCTTCTCTTGGAAGCGGTCCTTGTAGCTCTTGCGGAGTTCTAAGATGCGGCTCATGTCTATCTCATTGAAGGTAGTGAGCATGGCGGTCTGGTTCTTAGCGGCGAGGAGGCGCCGAGCGATGGTCTGACGTAGGGGAGAGAGCTTCTTGCGACTCTCTTGTCTGTCTGGGGAGGTAGAAGAAAAGGAGGGAGTCTGCTCTTCTACTACAGAAGGTGCAGAGGGCGCAGCTATAGCTCTTAGTGCATCTGCCTTAGTAACACGCCCTCCTGGTCCCGTGGGTGAGACTATAGAAGGAGAAATCCCTTTCTCTTCCAGCAGGCGCGCTGCTGCAGGAAGCACCTTTGGCGTGGGAGCTTCTGTTTTTTGTCCTGCTGGGGGAGGGGATTGAGGTTTGTCAGGGGGAGCCTGGAGGGTAGATTCCACGGGCTTGGAAGCGGCAGGGTCTATGCGAGCAATGACGGTTCCTACTGGTACTTGCGTGCCGGCTGGTACGATAATTTCTAACTTACCTGCTGCTTCCGCATATACTTCTAAGGCAGCTTTGTCAGACTGAATTTCTGCAAGGAGCTCATCTTTTTCTACCCAGCTACCTGTAGGCTTGTGCCATTTGTCCAATAATACCTCGGTTATAGACTCGCCTGGGCTGGGCACCCGAATCTCTATCATACTCGCTCTACGACGATATCTAAGGCTTTGCGCAAGATATAGTTTTGCTGGCGTAGGTGGTGGCTGTAAGAGCCTGTAGCTGGGCTTGAGGCTTCTCGCCGTGCGATGGGCTTGGGAAGGGGCAGTCCGCATTCTGTGAATTTTCTGAGGATGAACCCCCAGTATCCCATGTTGATAGGCTCTTCTTGAACCCAGTAAAGTTCTTCTATGTGATGATATTCAGATAAAACATGGCGCATCTCCTCTTCGGGGAAAGGGTAAAGCTGTTCTATTCGGATTATGGCTGTGTCCATTTTTTGATGCTCTCGCCGTGCTTGCGCTAATTCAAAGAATATCTTTCCAGTACATAGGATGAGTCGGCGGGCTTGATCGGGAGGTACTTCTGGGTCAGGCAAAACAGGACGAAAACAGCCTTCTGTTAGGTCTCTCAGTTCGGCTACGCATTCTGGGTGTCGAAGGAGACTCTTGGGTGTAAATATAACTAAGGGGCGGCGGGTGTAGCTACGCACTTGTCGGCGAAGAGCGTGAAAGAGGTTCGCTGGGTGGGTAAAGTTGCATATATACATATTATTCTGGGCCGCTAAAGTAAGAAAACGTTCTGGGCGTGCGCTGGAGTGTTCGGGTCCTTGTCCTTCATAGCCGTGAGGCAAATAGAGGGTTATGCCGTTTAGTCGTTGCCACTTAGATTTGGCGGCTGCTAAGTACTGATCTATGATTATTTGGGCACCATTGGTAAAATCCCCAAATTGGGCTTCCCATATCACGAGCGTATGAGGCGAAGCTAATGCATACCCATATTCAAAGCCTAAGACAGCATATTCAGAGAGAGGGGAATTATAAACGTAAAAAGGTGCTTGCTTGTGGGAGAGGTGGTTAAGAGGTGTGTAAGTGGCCTCGGTTAGCTGGTCTACGATTACAGCGTGTCTATGGGAGAAAGTTCCGCGTTCTACATCTTGTCCTGATAGGCGTACGGGGTTATTTTCCAGTAGAAGAGTGCCATAGGCTAGCATCTCTACTGTGCCCCAGTCTAAGTTTTTGCCGGCTCGCACAGCTTCTAAACGGCTCTCGTATAGCTTTTTCACAGTAGGATGTGGGGTGAATCCTTCTGGGAATTTGGCTGTTTGCTGGGCGATAAAGAGAAGCATCTCTTTCCTCACGCGTGTCTCGGGGTCAGGTTCTATGTTTTTATCGTCATA
>JANXCJ010000002.1 GCA_025060275.1 Bacteroidia bacterium
TGAGTTCCTGCCACACAGAGTAGGCTTGACTACCACTCCCTACTATGACTGTAGGGAAACGGAACATGCGGCGTCGTAAAATCTTGAAGACAACTAAACGCATCAGCATGAGGGAAAACCAGCTCAACCCGATTTGTAAGGCTATGTATAGAAGTAGTGTGGTGCGGTATGTCTTGTAGTTAGGGATGGGATCATCTAGAAAAGCTAAAAAGAAGAGTGCTAAGCTTCCCAAAGTGCTGAGCCATGCACGGTTGAAGAGCTCATTCATTATAGATTGCCGAATAGGGTCCTTATAGCTGCCGCCTAATCCATATGTGAGTGTCCAGTAGGTGGCTACTAATAGGGGTGCCCATAAGTATTCCCATAGGGTGGCAGGTAGACCTACTTCTTGATATAAATAATACCGCCGCACCCAATAGAAGACTATCCATCCTATGTATGAAAGGGCAAAATCTGAAATCAAGAAGAATATACCCAGTAATTGCCTTCTCATGAGTGCTTGAAGGTAATTACACGGATGTCGTCCAAGTAGAGGAAATGAGTGCCTATAGTATCTCCCATGCTAGCTAAGTACAGCCTGTAGCGAAAAAGCTCTCCTTTAGCAGCCATCCAGGGGCTAATAGGGATATAAAAAGTACTCCACTGTTCCTGCGAGGGACGTAGTAGCAGATAGAGCTCTCTCCCAACTAATCTTCCTGTCTGTCGCTCTTCTATTGTAAGACCTATGGAGAGGTTGCGGCTACCCCGTAGGGAGATTTCCAGCCAGGTTTCCTCTCGGGGTAATTCAAAAGCACTCAGGCTCTCTAAGCGAAAGTCGCTATTTGGCTCAAGGAGTACTTCCCCGCTCCAGAAACCCCGGCGAGGATTTTGGAGGGTGCGGCGTAGATTCACTGCATAAGGCTCTCCGGCATTAACTACACGGAAACCAAGCTGAGGGCTCTCAAAATCCTCCTTTAGGAGGTACTTTAGAAGGGTATCCGGAAGGTATGTATAGAGGGGAGTATGATAAAATTCTGTCTCTGCTGCCAATGGAACCTTTATGGTATCAAATTGCCAGAAGGGGTAGGGACGACGCATTACTGAAATGCCGCTTGCTCGTACTCCCCCTGCTAATAAGATAGGATGAATAGAAGCAGGAACAATGGGTATTCGTCCCCCCGGCTCTACCAGCGTGAGATATTTTCCTTCGGGGTATACCCACGCATCTACAGGAGCTTCTATGAAGAGGGTATCTGTTTCTATTATAACCCGTGCTGAGCCTATGCGGAGGTAAGCAGGCGGTAAAGCCCTTTGATGCTCACAACTAACGAGGAGAAAAAAGCAAGCGGCTCTCAGCCATTGCAGCCACTTGCCACGTCCATTCCATAACGGGATACACATGTGCAAGAGAGAGAAAGGATTCTCTTCCTTCCTGAATGCACGACAAAAAGTGTTCCAATTCGGCGGATAGGGCGTCCTCCGGATATGAAGAAGGCAAAGGAGTTTCCATCTCTGGTGTTAAACACCAGAACTGCGCTGTACGAGAGAGTAGGTCAGCTTCTGCCCATATAGAGGGACCATGCGCCACTATCCGGCGCCTTTTGTGGGGTGCAACACGACTGACTAAGAAGCTAGCCCCTCTGCCACCTACTAAATCTATGTAAAGCTGGACACTATCTGGAGTATCAGAATGGCTGCGATATGCACTCACTCGCATCTCTGCTATTCGTCCCTCTGTCAGTGCCCAGAAAAGGTCTAAATCATGAATAAGCAAATCTAATACTACGGATACTTCACTTCCTCGGGGGACCCAAGGTGCTATTCTCTCAAAGCTATACTGCCAAAAAAGGTGACGCAGAGGCCATAAAGACCGAAAAGCAGGATTGAATCTCTCTATGTGCCCCACAACTGTAACTACGTCCATTTCTTCTTGGAGGCGAAGAAGTAAGTCAAGCTCCTCGGGGGTAGTTACAACAGGCTTCTCTATGAGGATATGTTTCTGAGCTCGTAATGCAGCTGCGGCGTAGAAAACGTGGGTGGGAGTAGGGGAGGCTATGATTACAGCATCAACTTTTGCGAGAAGGGTTTCATAATCGTCTACGACGGGTAGCCCCTTCTCTTGGAGTTCTATATGACAAGTAGGACTTGTATCAAATAGGGCTACTACCTGAGTACGAGGGGATTGAAGGGCTTTTTGAAGATGGAGGCGTCCCATGTATCCTAGCCCCACGATCCCCAACCTTACGGGCGAACTCATGAATGGGATAGTAGCTCATGGGACAGCTCGCGCAGCAGGCGAAGGTTAGCCTCCTGGAGTGCATTAGTCTTACGACTGGTGAGGGGAGCCCAAAGCCGCCGCCGCTGGATGCGTCGTCTCGCACGATTACGGCGTACATATACTCGTTTGTCTGGCTTTCTACCCATAGGCGCAAAAGTACGAAGAAGCCTCTATATCAGAAAAATACTTGCCCAGCAGGCGGAAAGTAGGGAGGCCATCGCACCACCAGCTACAGCTCGCAAACCCAGCTCAGCAATTTCCCGCCTTCGTTCAGGAACTAAAGCCCCAATGCCCCCTAACTGAATAGCGATTGAACTAAAATTAGCAAAGCCACTTAGCGCATAAGTAGCCAATATGCGAGCTTCTGTACTCAGAAACTGCATTTTAGAAAGATTTGTATAGGCTATAAATTCGTTTAGAACTATTTTCTGACCGATTAGGGCTCCCACAGCAAGAGTCTCTTGCCATTTTATGCCTATTAGCCATGCTATAGGGCGAAATATCTGTCCTAGCATCCATTCAAGGGAGAGCCCGGCATAAATTTTTTGAGAACTCTGGGCTATCCAGGGATTGAGTCCTATCCATTCCCCTGCCTTGAAGAGCAGGTGATTCACAAGAGCCAGGGTGGCAATAAAAGCTAATAACATGGCAGCAATATTTGCTGCAAGGCGCAGACCTTCTGAGGCACCCTGGGCGAGTGCTTCTAATATATTTGTGGCTTTAGAAATGGAGGCTATTTGAAGAGACTTCTGATGAGAAATAGAATGACTTTCAGGAAGCAAGATTTTGGCAAATACCAAAGCCGCGGGGGCATTCATCACAGAAGCTGCCATAAGGTGCAGGGCGTAAGTCTGCCTTAGCTGAGGGTCCGTTCCACCCAAAAAGCCTACATAGGCGGCTAATACTCCTCCTGCCAGGGTAGCCATGCCCCCTACCATTATAGCTAATAGTTCTGAGCGTGAAAGTCCAGCTAAATAGGGACGGATGAGAAGAGGTGCTTCCGTCTGTCCTAAAAATATATTAGATGCTACGCAGAGGCTCTCGGGACCCGAAGTGCCTAAGGTCTTCCGCATCACCCATGCTATTACCCGTACTACCTGCTGGAGTATGCCTAAATGATACAATACTGCCGTAAGGGAGGCAAAGAAAATTACTGTGGGTAAGACTTGTAAGACGAATATGAATCCAAAAATTTCTGAATGTGTAGGACGGACTAGATTCCCAAAGAGGAATTCTGCTCCTTTATGGGAAAACTCTAATACTCTGACAAATGCCCAGCTTAGGTATTCAAAGGTACTACGAGCGGGAGGCCATCTTAGGAGAAGCCACCCTATGACTGCCTGAAGGAAAAGGCCACCTCCTATTACTCTTAGCATGAGGGGCCTTCGCTTTTCTGCTAATAGCCAAGCAAATAGCAAAAGAAGCGGTATGCCTAAAACCGCCTGCATTAGTTATTCATCCTCTTCCTCCTCTTTTCGCTTGAGGCGGCGCAGCTCATCTCGCAGGCGCGCTGCTGTTTCATAATCTTCACGGGCTAAGGCTTCTTCCAGAAGTCTTTCTAACTCTTCTCGGGTCGCGCCCCTGGAAGAAGTAGAACGCCTCTGTGTCTCCTCCACTTCCTCTTCAGTTCCTGGCTGTCCTGCCTTTTGTAATACTTCTTCCTCGCAATAGATAGGGGCACCCGCTCTCAATGCTAAGGCTATCCCATCACTGGGACGGCAATCCACTTCTATAAGTTCTTCTTTAGTGTCTAAAATAAGATAGGCATAAAAGGTAGAGTCTTGAAGCTTATGTATTGTAACCTCAGTGAGAGATACGTTTAGAGCTGAAAGCGTGTTGATGAAAAGGTCATGGGTAAGGGGACGGGGATGCCGAAATTTTTCTATTTCTACGTTGATGGCGTGGGCTTCAGGGAAGCCTATGACAATTGGCAGCCGACGATGCCCGTGCTTCTCCCGAAGTACCACTACAAAAGCATTGTGGAACTCAGTAGGAGGACGGCTCAGTCCTGCTACCTCCATTTCCACCTTGGGCATGGAAGTCAAAGGTATCAAAAATACCTTATCCTACTGCTTCGTCCACCCCTCTACAAAGCGCTGAAAAGCTATTGCGCGATGAGAGTATTTTTTCTTCCATGCCTCTCCCAATTCTGCTACTGTGTGTTCCGAACCCGCTGGAATAAATATAGGATCATATCCAAAGCCACCTTCTCCACGCATTTCCCGGGCTATCATCCCGAAACAGTAGCCCGTATAAAAGTGGTACTGAGCATTACCAAAATAAGCTACCAGCACCGCTACGAAGTAGGCATTCCGATGAGCAACCCCCTCCATAGCCTTCAAGAGTCTCTGGGGGCCGCCATATCTGGCGGAGAAGACACCGGGCTGACCTCCCAAAGCAGGAACAAAAAGCCCGCTATCCTCAGCAAGAACGGGGACCCTTGCCCAACTTGCATAAAATGCCGCCTTGCTAAGAGCATTTGCATAAAGGGTCTCGTAAGGCTCAGGGGCTTCGGGTGCCTCAGGAGGCAAACCCTCTAATACCCATTCATTTCCAAGGATTGTCTGGGCTTCCTTGAGCTTGTAGGGGTTTTTCGTAGCAAATAACCACTTAGCCTCCACTTCTTTTGGCTATATGTCCTTCTTTTTGTAGAAAGGCTAAAACTTTCTCCACACAGTTGCCCTGTAAGATTATCTTGCTGCCTACTACACTACCTCCTGTCGCGCACATTTGCCTTAGCTGCCGAGCTAAATTCTCCAAATCCTCTTTTTTACCTATGAAGCCCATAATCTCTGTTATCTCTTTATTTCCTGCTATGCGCTTGCGGGAGACGCGCAGATTCTGTTTTTGAGGCGTTTGAGTTTCAGGTGGAGGGGATGCCTTTAGGGGACGGGTAGAATAGACTAAGCGGTCTTGTTCTTTCATCACTCCTTCAAAGATAAGAAATTTTACAAGCTAAGGTACCTCTCTATACGAAATGGAGAAGTTTCGCTTAGGATTTATACCTTTGAAGTGAAGTGCGGCAAATCATCATTGCGATAGATGGGTATGCGGCTACAGGCAAGAGTACCACGGCCCGTGGAGTAGCAGAAGCACTCAACTACCTTCATATAGACTCTGGAGCGATGTATAGAGCAGTAGCTTGGTACCTCTGGCAAAGAGGGGTTCGGACAGTCCAACCTGATCTACTTCCTACGCAATTAGAAGATTTAGCTCTTCATCTCGAGCGGCAAGGAAGAGAAATGGCTATTTTCGTCAATGGCCGTCTACTCCAGGAAGAGCTGCGGAGACCTGAGATCAGCAGGTTTGCGAGTGAGGTAAGTGCGGTACCGTGGGTGCGTGAGAGGCTTATTGCGGAGCAGCGGAAATTAGGATGTAGAGGAGGGATAGTAATGGATGGTCGTGATATAGGTACAGTAGTCTTCCCTAATGCAGAACTAAAAGTTTTCATGCAGGCGGAGCTCTCTGTCCGAGTAGAGCGCCGTTACCAGGAGCTACTCGCAAGAGGAATAGTAGTGGATAAAAAGACTATCCTTCATGAACTAAAGGAAAGAGATTATCGGGATGAGACGCGTGCCACAAGTCCCCTTCGCAAAGCCCCAGACATGTATGTGCTGGATACTACCCATTTGACTATCTCCGGGCAGATCGCACAAGTAGTAAAGTGGGCAAAAGAACTTATCTATGCCTCTACGCCGTCCTGAATGTGAGGATATGGCTAAAAGACCGAAAGTTACAATAAGCAGCAGTTCGGGCTTTTGTTTCGGTGTGGTATATGCAGTAGAAATGGCAGAGGCGTATTTGGCTGAGCACCCCTATCTCTACTGTTTAGGGGATATAGTTCACAATGACGAGGAAGTAAAGCGTCTACAAGCCAAAGGATTACGCATAATCTCCCATAATGACCTTTCGCGCTTGCAGGGTGAGACTGTGCTGATTAGAGCACATGGAGAGCCCCCTGAGACCTATGCTATTGCCCTGCAGAATAACATACACTTGTTAGATGCCTCCTGCCCTGTCGTACTTAAACTTCAAAATAGGATAAGGGAAATAGACCGAGAGGGTGTGCAGATAGTTTTACTGGGCACTTTGGGTCATCCCGAAGTGATAGGCCTTGTAGGACAGATACAAAAGGCTAAGCTTTTCATAGTTTCTTCTCCCGAAGATGTGGAGGCGCTTTCGCTGGACCCTGAAATACCTACTTACCTTTTTAGTCAGACTACTAAAGCACCGGCTCTTTTCTCTGCTGTGAGGGAAGCCCTATTGGCTAAGGTGCCGAACGCAATAATTGCGGATACGCTGTGCCGTCAGGTCTCCAATAGAGAACCTCATCTTATGGACTTTGCTCGTAGCCAAGATGTGGTGCTCTTTGTAGGTGGAAAGAAAAGTTCTAACGGCAAGGCGCTTTTTTCCATATGTCAGGCAGCAAACCCTCGTAGTTATTATATTTCCATCCCGCAAGAGATAAATTGGGAATGGTTAGAAGGTGCAGAGCGAATCGGGATTGCTGGAGCTACTTCTACTCCTCATTGGCTGATGGAGAGAGTCAAGGCATATATAGAAGCCCACTACGAGAGTGAAGAAAGGGATTAGCCTTCTCATAGTAGGGGGGGTCTATGCCCAAATTGGGGGGGGATGGAGCTATGATTTTATTCGTATTGCTGCCACGGCGCGCACAGCCGCATTAGGAAGTATCGCATTCCCGGGAAAGCCAGACTTAGGAGCGGCTTTCCAGAACCCTGCTCTTTTGAGCGCTCGTCATACCCATACTTTTCAGATTAGCTTGCATCCTTACCTTGCTGATATTGTTGTCGGAAGTCTGGCTTATGGACATGAATGGCGAGGGGTGGGAACTCTCTGGACAGGCTTACAATATATTGATTATGGGGAATTTAGGCATGCGGACGAGGTAGGGAATATCTTGGGAGTTTTTAGAGCGTATGAAGGATTCATTGCAGGAGGGGCTGCTCGCCATTTCGGGAAGTGGCACGCGGGTATGAACCTTAAGTTCCCTTTCTCAGTTATCTCGCTCCAGTCGTATAGGCGTGCGGGTGTGGCTGCAGACATAGGAGTTCTTTATGAAGATACAGTGAGAGGGTGGGGAATTAGCTTACTACTGCGAGACCTCGGAACAGAGCTTTATCGATCAGGAGGACGTCCTTTTGCTCAGCCTTTTCCTACCTCGCTACAGGGTTCAGTAAGTTATAAGGTGCCGCATGCTCCTTTTCGCCTTCATTTAGCTCTCATTCACCTCCAGAGGTGGCGCATGGCTTACAATGATCCTATGCAACCCACTCGGTATGACCTGAGTGGAAACCCTATGCCCCCGCCCCCACCAAAATGGACGGAGCATCTTTTTCGGCACTTTGTACTGGGGTTGGAGCTGCTACCGGATAAAATAATTAGCTTTCGTTTTGCTTATAATGTGCAGAGGCGGCGCGAGCTTAATCCTATAGGGAGTTCTTCTTTTGGTGGTATGAGCTTTGGCACCGCTCTCCAAGCCCGAAGGTGGGGCTTAGAATATGCTTACTCAATTTTCTTCCGGAGAATGGGAGTGCATAGCTTCTCCTTGACCGTGCGACCTTTCAAACAACTCCCCTGAATGAGAGAGGAGGAGATACTCGCCCTCATAGCGCTCACTCAAGTAGAAGGTGTGGGGAGCAAGTATATTCGCCAGCTTCGTAAACGATGGGGAAGCCTTGAAGTTTTATGGGATTCTAAGAGGGCATCAGAATTTCCATCTCGTATTCAGGAACTTTTTTCACGCCTTCCGGACTTTCGTCGGAAAGCTGAGCAAATTCTTTACCAGTGTGAGAGGCTCTCTATCAAGGTAATTCCTTTTTGGGAGGAAGGATTTCCTCCTTTATTAGAAGAAATAGCTCATCCCCCCGTGATTATTTATAAGCGAGGAGTTTTATCTCTCACTGGGCTTCCCTTTGTGGCTGTGGTGGGCACCCGGAAGCCCAGCTCATATGGGCTTCAGGTTACTGCATACTTTGTAGAGGCACTTGTGGAGGAGGGGGTTGTAGTTGTTAGTGGATTGGCTTATGGCATTGATGCGCAAGCTCATAAAGCTACGCTAGAGAGAGGCGGAAAGACCGTCGCAGTCTTAGCGCATGGATTAGATATGATTTATCCATCCTCGCATAAACGCCTTGCGGAAGCTATTCTTGCGACAGGCGCATGGATAAGTGAGTATCCGCCGGGGACCAAGCTTCATCCACGTCTTTTTCCTTTCCGGAATAGGATTATTGCAGGTTTGTCCCACCTTACGTTGATTGTGGAGTCAGGAGAGAAGGGGGGAGCATTATTTACAGCCCGAGCGGCCTTTGAGGCGAATAGACCTGTCTTTGCTGTACCGGGTTCAATTTTTTCTCCTACCTCTCAAGGGTGCCATAGGCTAATAGCTGATCAAATAGCTCACATAGCCTGGCATCCACATGTAGCCTTAGCAGAGCTAAAGACCCAATTGGGACAGTTACGCTTTTCCCCTCCCTCCTTACCTGAACCGAAAGACCCGTTAGAAGCAAGGATTTATGCTTTATTAGCTTCGGGGGCGCGACATGTAGATGAAGTTGCCTTATATATGGATTTGCCTGTAGATGAGCTGCTTATGAAGCTGACCCTTATGGAGATAAGCGGCTGGATAATCCAAAAGCCAGGAGGCTACATTATGCGGGCAGTCCCTCCAAATGCCATATCTTAATGAGGCCGTCATCTCCAGCCGAAACAAGTGTCTCTGGCGTAGTCCATAAAAGCGTATTCACGCTCCGTTTGTGTCCTTCTAAGGTAAGGCATTTCTCCCGATTGTAGGTGTCCCAGAGGTGAATGTACCTATCTCTACCCCCACTAGCTAGAATGCGTCCTGCAGGATGCCATGCTAACCCTGTCAGAGTGAGATTGTGAGCTGGAGACTCCCAGAGAAGTTGCATTTGTATATCCCATATCTTAAGCATACCAGAGCGCCCGCCGGTAGCCACAAAGGCGGATTGAGGAGAAACTTGAAGAGTGAAGACAAAATGGGGCTCTACCGAGATAGAACGCGTTACGCTCTTAGTTTCCCTGCTAATCTCATATACGTTTCCATCCCTACCTGCTGTAAGAAATCTCTCTTCTCTCAAAACCAGCACAAAGCCTCGCAAACCTGCTGGTGTAACTTTGATACTTGCATAGGGCTCTGCCCGAGCTGTGTCCCAGAAGAGAAAATAGCCATCTCTGCCTGAGCTCCACCCTTCTACTTGCTGTGGATGAGAACTCAGACCAAAAACTGCACTTTGATGGGCTTGAATGGCTCTGATGACTTTACGCTGAGCCAAGTCTAAAACATATACTACTCCATTACTCTGCCCCACATAAAGCTGTTTATGTGAAGCCATCCAGTGAAGAGCATAAATTGCTGCTGGGGTATGGGCAATTGCTCTGACCTGCTTGCCACTTACACAGCGCCACTCTGCGATGAGCCCATCCGAGCCGCCAGAGTAAAGCACGTTCCTTTCGTAGTCACAGACTAAGGCATAAACAGGGCCACAATGTCCTGGTAGATCCCAACTACCTAAAAGACGCACATGACATTAAACAATATCGAACGGTAGAGAGAGGACAAAGATTCTCGCCCCATACCGAACCCAAAAACCTTGAGCTGAGGGAAAGTGGTACAAGATTTCAGTGAAGACTCAGGGGGCATATTGGCGTGTTCTGTGGTAGGAAAGGAACACCAGACTCGGATTTTCTCCGTCCTAATTAGGCAGCTGCTACAAGCTGTTTCTCTCTCAAACTTACTCCGTGTAAAATGTATAGAGGATATAACCCTTTTTCTGCGCGAGCCTTTTTATCATGTCTGTGGTGGTGCCCGTGGTAGCACGTAATTGTTGGGTTAATTCTTGCATACTTACCTCTTCATTCGTACCTCAGAGGGCTTTGAAATAGTTTTCATCCGCAGGGCTCTGCATTTGAGCATATTAGGCCTATATAGCTTAGGCTGAGTGGGGTTATGGGACTATACTTGGAGCTGTTCGCTTAGCTTCCTTGCTAGAAAGGCAGCGATAGTGTTATTGCCTGTCCGAAAGGATTGTTTTTCTCCATGCACTCCCAATATAGGTGTAATTCCTTGGATGACATTTGTGGTGAAAACTTCTTCTGCACTGCATAAAAGGGAAAAAGGATATAAACCCTCCTCCACATGGATTCCCTCTGAGCGAGCTATGCGCAATATGTGATGACGCAGTATTCCTGCTATACAGCCGCTTCTCAGAGCAGGGGTGTGCAGTACTTTGCCATCCCAGAAAAATACATTAGCTCGGCTGGTTTCAGCTAAAAAGCCTTCTTTTGAGAGGATGATAGCATCATCACAGCGATGGAGCTGCGCATAGGCGCTGGCTTGTACGTATCCTAATGCGCTTAGGGTCTTATAGGGGCTCCATGGAGTGTCTACAAGAAAAGGTACAGGAAACTTTACGAGGCGCTGTGGATTATTGAAGGGGAAGGAAGTGAGAGAAAGGGAAGATACTTTGAGACTGATTTCTGCCCAGGGAGTGGGAGGTAGATAAGTGCCCTCTCCTGCGCGATAAAGAATTACCTTAGCACGGGCGTGTAAGAAGGATGATGCTACTTGCTCTACTTGCTCAAAAAGACTTTCTAATCTAAGGGGAAGCTCTAAACCTATGGCGAGTGTGGCTTGATGAAGGCGCCTAAGATGATCAGAAGCAAATAGAATCCTTCCTTTGTAAATATGTAAAGTCTCAAATACGCCGTCTCCAAACAGTTCAGCCCTCGTGAGAGGAAGTGTTTCTTGCCAGGAGCCACTCACATAACGAAGCCACATATTTCTCAGAGAATTCAGTCAGTGCCTGTAATGCTTCTTCCAGCGCCCATTTCTTATCCCCTACTTTGTTGGAGATTACTCTAAATGAGAGGAATGGTATCTGATGGGTATTCGCAAAAAGGAAGTAAGCGGCATTTTCCTGCGTCTCTATATCAGCGTCGGGATAATTTCGCCTCCAAAACCTGGCTTCTTTGTAGCTACCACTCACGGTATTCAGGGTGACCCCCCTTACTGAAGGCACTGCTAAAGGACACTCGCAAGCTCCCTTTAAACTTAGAGCGAAGTCTTCCCGTAATGTAGGATGGGTAGGAAAAAAAAATCTACCTCTGCGCTTACCTAAATCTCCCCAGGTCTCTTGTACGACTGATACGAGCATAGGGGGCATTAGGTGTTTGGAGTAGCTTCCTGCAAGTCCCACTGCAATAAGCGCTATAGGTTTTTCCTCCCTATGGTGCCAACCCCACAATGTGTGTAAGGTAGCTACGGCACCCACACCCGTGATTCTGAGGCTAAGAGAATTTTTTTCCTCTTTTCTGAGACCCTTTTGGAGGGCTGCTGCTTCTACTTTACTGGGGGTGAGAAGCCATACAACGGAATGCACAAGGGGAGTTTGTAGAAAAGACCTTCCTAAGCGGGTTGGGGCAAGCGCTTATTCAAGAAGGCATATAGAAGGTCTGCATAGCTTGGGTGTCGAGCGGCTAATAGATGTACAGCGAGCAGGGCAGCAGCTTGGGTATCCTTAGGCAGGGTAAAGACTATGGGATAGCCCTGAACTGCTTCAAAGAGATTTTGAAGATATTCTAAGGAAACTTTCTCATCAGGGCAGGGAATTACCACGAGAGGTTGCTGGAATGTCAAAGAAGCACTAAGGACGGGTAATAAGTACGCACTACGACCTGCTGCCCAAATGCACACGCTTTGACCTATACCTTCTACCACTTGCCGAAGAGCGGGAAGGGTAGGACTATGTGGAAGGCTTTCCTCTCTAAAAGAGATACCCATCTGAGAAAGAATAGATTGAACCTCTTGGAGGGCACTGCGCTCCTTTAGCGTCTCATACAGGAGGACGATTTCTGTACGACTCATAAGGCAAAAATACAAAGAGACTTTGAAGGGGAGTAAGCTAATGTACCTTTGTGATGTGCGAGCTGTGCGCTTGCCCCTATCGCATTCGTTATTTAGTGTGGTATTGGCTCTTTTTGTATTGGGCTTGTACGGGGTTTTTCTCCTTTTAGGGCAGCTAATACTTGAGGAGGCGCAAGCAGGATTAGAATATCGCATACACTTATATAACCCCATCGCTCAGGAGCAGGTAGAAGAGCTCCTAAGCTGGCTCCAGCGACAGAACCTTGTGCAGAAGGTAGAGTACATTTCTCCCGAACAGGCTATGGAGGGCTTCCGGAAAGTAGTCGGAGAAGAATTTGTCCGAGCTATGGAAGGCTTTAATCCCTTCCCACCTACTTTTCGTCTTACATTCAAGGGTGAAAAGGTTTCTTCTGATAGTGTGCTCGTTTTCACGCAACGAGTTTTAGAGTGGGAGTCGGTAAAAGAAGTAGATTATCCTCGGCGCCTTTTGGAGATACTAGAAAAACGCGCTTCCACGCTGCGGTGGGTGGGATTAGGTGTAGGTATAATAATGGTAGGTATAACATTTCTTCTCATATTCAATACGGTGAGATTAGCCATTTTTGCGCGCAGGCTGGAGATTCGGACGATGGAGTTAGTAGGAGCTACTCGCTCTTATATTGAGAGACCTTTCGTGTTAGTGGGGCTTTTTCAAGGACTTGTAGGCGCAGTCCTGGCGATAGTTCTATTGCAGGGTGGCATGTGGCTCCTACATAAAAGCCTTTTTTCTCTCTCCTTTCTCTTAGAAGACTGGAGACTTCTAGGGTGGTATGGAGTCTTAGTAGTCTTTGGGGGAGTAGTGGGGTACCTTGCAAGCAAATTAGCTTTAAGGCGATTTTTGCATCAAACTCTGGATAAGCTCATATGAGTAGTTTAGAGAAGAAAAGAGGGATTAAAGAGCCGGAGACTTCGGCTATGCCTTTCAGGAAGGGAAACTATAGACTCTTGATTATTGGAGTTTTGATTCTGCTTATGGGATATGCTTTATTATTGCAGCCTGCGCAGTTCGTAGATAGTCGGATGTTCTCTGCAGCCCTGTATATAGCTCCATGGGTAATCGTAGGGGGCTTTGGGATTCTTATTTATGCTATTCTTAAAAAATGACTCTGTGGGAAGCTATTCTTTTAGCAATTCTTGAGGGTATTACAGAGTTTCTTCCTGTCTCTTCTACGGGTCACATGATCTTGATGAGTTCGGCTTTGGGGCGTGCGGATGAAACTTTTGTAAAGGATTTTGAGATTATTATTCAGGGGGGAGCTATTTTGGCAGTTGTGGCCCATAGCTGGTCTCGCCTTTGGAAGCCTTGGCTTTATGTTCAACTGGGAGCTGCTTTCTTACCTACGGCGTTTATAGGCTTTTTAGCAAAGGATTTTGTGGAGAACCTATTGGGCTCACCCCATGTAGTGGCTATTAACCTAGTGGTGGGTGGCTTCATACTGATTTACATGGACAAATGGTTCAAGAGGAAAGGGGGTAGTATTGAGAATCTATCGTTATATCAAGCGTTCTTAATTGGAATTATTCAGAGCCTAAGTCTTCTGCCGGGTATTTCTCGGGCGGCAGCGGCTCTTTTTGGTGCTCAGCTAATGGGGCTTCACAAGAGGGATGCAGCGGAATTCTCTTTTTTATTGGCTATACCTACGCTGGGCGCTGCTTCGGCATATAGGCTGTGGAAAAGTCCAGTAGCTCTTACCTCTGAGAACTTTCCTATTCTCTTTCTCGGCGTCCTAGTGGCTTTCATAGTAGCGCTGGGAGCGATGCGATTCTTAGTTTTCTCATGGCATAGGTATGGTTTAGCACCTTTTGGAGTGTATCGGATTGTGCTGGGGATATTGGTATTAGGATGGCTGGTGATATTTTAGCCATAGATAAACCCTATAGATGGACCTCCACCTATACAGTAGAGTGGGCGAAGCGAAGGTGGCAACTCCGAAAGGCAGGCCACGCTGGCACTTTAGACCCCCTTGCCACGGGGCTTCTTCTCGTAGCTGTGGAGGGCGCTACGAAGTATATTCCCCAGATACAGAGCCAGGAAAAAGAGTATTATGCGCTGATTATTTTAGGATATAAAACCCTCTCAGATGACTCAGAATATATACCTGAATTCATACGGGAGCCTCCTTATCTAAGTCCTGAGGAAAGAAAAGAGCTCATGAAGGAATTTACGGGGACGATTTTCCAGCGACCGCCTTCATTTTCTGCTGTCAAAGTCAAGGGGCACCGAGCTTATCACTTGGCTCGCAAGGGCATCATGGCAGAAATACCATTCCGTTCAGTAAATATCTACGAGATAGAAGAGATTTACTATGAATTTCCTCATCGCTGGCTTATTAGGGTAGTATGTGGCAAAGGAACTTACCTCAGGAGCTTAGCGAGAGACATAGGAGATAGATTGGGATGTGGGGCTTACTTAGCGGCCCTGCGTAGAACTCGTATCGGTTCCTTTAGTGTGCAGAAAGCTATTCAGCCCGATGCAGTTACTCAAAGATAGGGAGAAAGGGAGGGTGGGGGGTATTCTCACTTTGGGGACTTTTGATGGGGTTCATAGGGGACATAAAGCCCTTTTAGAAGCCTCTAAGGCATGGGCAAAAGAGATAGATACTTTTGTAGAGGTATGGCTTTACGAACCTCATCCTCGTACCATAGTGCGCGGTGAAACTCTACCTCTTCTTACTACCTTAGAGGAGAAAATTGCTCTTTTAGAGGAGAGTAATGTAGAAATCACTCGGGTAGTTTCCTTTACTTCGCATTTAGCTTCTTTATCTGCGGTGGATTTTTTGAATGAGTGGATATTGAGTTTGGCTTGTCCGAAGGGGGTAGTATTAGGCTATGATCATCGGTTTGGGAAGGGGCGTGAGGGATCAGCGGATATGCTGAGAAATCACGGAATCCCTGTCAGAGAAGTTGCACCTGTAATGGAGAATTCCGTTCCTATTAGCAGTTCGCATATTCGTCAGCTTTTAGGGGCAGGAGCGGTCTCTGAAGCCCAGAACTTATTAGGATATCCTTATTCAGTGGGAGGGACTGTAAGGCTTGGCAGGAGAGAGGCACGGCATCTTGGCACTCCAACCGCTAATATCTTATGGCCAATACAAAAAGTGAGGCTCCCTGCTGGAGTATATGTAGGATGGGCTGTATTGAATCCTGCACACTCCTTGCCTGCAAGAGAGGGGATTCCCGCCTTGATTTATCTGCCTCCTGAGGGAGACTTAGAGGTGCATCTTCTATCGGCTGAGGGCGATTTTTATGGAAGCTACATACGAGTAGGATTTTTAGAGAAGCTACGTTCTTACAGAGAGTTCCAGGATAGAAAATCTTTAATTGAACAGATTGAGTTAGACTTGAATAAATCAAGAGATTTCTTTGGCATGAAAAAGGATGTGCTATAGATATGGTGTAGTGAGGCTTGGTATACTAAGGGGGATGTAATTGCGATGAATTATATCACATTTTTTCAGGGATGGGAAGGGCTAAGACTTCCATCACGGTATGAATAGCTCGTAGGTATGTCGCCACTAACCCTAAGCGGAAGGAGCGCTGCGGCTCTTCGCTGGAGAGAACAGGTAGGAGCTGGTACATCTCGTTATAGCGTCTCGTGAGCTCGTATCCATAATGTGCTACGAGAGATGGGTTTAGGTTGTAAGTGGCGCTTTCTAAGAAAGAAGGGAGAGCATAAAGATATTGCAGAAGGGACTCTTCTATGGAGTGAAGCTCAGGAGGATATTCCGTGGTGAGAGGTGCTAAGCCCCGCTCCGCAGCTTTTTCTAATAATTTCTTAGCTCTGACATAGCCGTACTGGATAAAGGGTCCCGTGAATCCTTTTAGGTCTATGGATTCGGCAGGGTCAAAAACGATATTTTTCGCGGGGTCTACTCGTAAGAGATAGAATCGGATAGCAGCTTGTCCTACGGCTTCGGCGATAGCATGCCTCTCAGCTGTAGATAGTTCAGTATCAGTGAGCTCGTATGCACGTGCATGCATTTCATCCAGGAGATCATCTGCATCTACTACTGTGCCCTCTCTTGTTTTCATTCGGCCAGAGGGCAGCTCTACCATGCCATATGAAAGATGATAAATCTTATCTGCATACTCCTTTCCAAGCTTTTTAAGGAGAGCTTTGAGAAGGTGCATATGATGATCCTGCTCATTTCCAATCACATATATAGACCGGGTGAGGGTAGGATACTCCCTATGTTTGATCTCAGCAGTCCCTAAATCCTGTGTGATATACACTGAAGTGCCATCTCGGCGGAGGAGAATTTTTTTGCCCAGCCCCTCAGGGGTTAGGTCTGCCCATACAGCGCCATCCTCTGATCGAAAGAAAATCCCTCTCCTGAGTGCCTCTTCGACAATTTCCTTGCCGCATTTATAAGTCTCTGACTCGTAGTATGTACGGTCAAATTTCACTGCCAGCCTCTGGAAGGTTGTTTCAAATCCCGCATATACCCATTCATTCATGGTACGCCATAAGGCGATGGTTTGGGTTTCTCCTGCTTCCCACGCCCGAAGTAAGGCTTGCGCTTCTTGGAATAGAGGAGCCTGCACGAGGGCTTCTGCTTCGGTCAGCCCTTTTGCGACGAGATTCTCTACCTCGGTGCGATAAGCTTTTTCAAAGGCTACGTAGCAATCACCCACGAAATGGTCCCCTTTTTTGCCAGCTTCTTGAGGTGTAAGAGGAGCGAAGAATCTCTTCCAGCCTAGCATAGACTTGCTTATGTGAATTCCCCTGTCATTCACTAAATTGGCGCGTACGACGCGAGCTCCTACTTGTTCCCAGAGCCGACTCACAGATTCTCCCAAGCATAGATTTCGCAGATGCCCCAGATGGAGAGGCTTGTTGGTATTAGGTGAGGGGTACTCCACCATGATATGTTCTCTTTCAGCTAGTCTTAGTTGTGTGTAGCCTGTGGTGGGATGGTGAAGGGCTTCACGCAGAAAATCCCCCCAGAATGTAGGTGTGAAGCTAATATTCAAGAATCCTTTTACAAGCTCTTGACATTGTACTACTCCAGAGAGGGGGGATAAGATTTTATTCACGATTTTTTGAGGGTCTTCTTTTTGTGCTTTCAAGAGGGGGAAAAGGTTGAGCGTGAGAGTCCCTCTCCGATTAGAAGGAGTGAGAGAGATGCGGGGGAGAGGGTCTATTTGTTCTTCCCTCCACGAGGCCTCCCACTTAGCTATTTGCTCATGCCAGAAAGGCATAGAGGCAAATTTGCAATGTGCCTTGGTTTGTGCTTCCTATTTTTGGTAGGTGCTTTGGTCGTATGAGCTTCCTCCCGACCGGATAGCCCAATACCCAATAGAGCCCCGCCATGCAGCCCGCTTACTAATTTACAAGGGTGGTGAGATAGAGGAAAGTATATTTCTCCATCTGGCTGAATTCCTGCCTCGGGATACAAGACTGTTCTATAACGATAGCCGAGTGATACCTGCTAGACTGCGAAAAGGCAACATAGAAGTCTTGCTCACAGAAGTTGTAGAGGGAGGATGGGATAGAGGCAGTCCCCAGCTCTGGAAAGGCCTCTTTCGGCCTGGGCGCTTCTGGAGAAAGGGTGGTGAAGCTTCGTGGGAGCAGGAAGGTTTGAGCTTATATATCCTCTGGGAGAAGGTAGCTAATCCAAGAGAAGGATACTTTAAGGCTATTTGGAAACCTTCTCACTTATCCGCTTTGGAGGTCTTAGAAAGATTTGGTATGCCCCCATTACCGCCGTATATAAAACGTTCAGTTGAAGCAGCCGATAAGGAAAGGTATCAAACTCTCCATGCCATTCACCCTGGTTCCATAGCCGCACCCACAGCGGGACTTCATTTTACTCCTGATGTTTGGCAAAGGCTGCGAGAAAAGGGCATTCAAAGCTTTCCTATTACCCTTCATGTGGGATTAGGAACTTTTCTGCCTCTTCAGAATCCTGAAATGCCTGAAAAGCATCCTATCCATGCGGAGTTCTTCAGCATAAGCGCAGCTTCTCTATCTTCTCTTATCACGGATGAAACACCGATTGTATGTGTAGGAACTACCACGCTCAGAGCCTTAGAAAGTCTATACTGGTTCGGTGTGAATGCTCTGCAGGGGAAATTTTCCTCTCACTTACCTCCCTTTCCTTGGAAGGAGGAGTACCCTCCCGCCCCTCTCAGGGAAGCCTTGCAGGCCCTCGTACCCTTTACTGCGACTACTCAGCTCTATATTCTACCTGGCTATCCTTTCCAAGTAGCCTCTGGACTCATTACGAATTTTCATCTTCCTCAAAGCACTCTACTGGCTCTGGTGGAAGCTTTTATTGGGAGGGAAGGAATTGTAAAAGTTTATAATTATGCCTTAGAGAAAGGTTTCCGCTTTCTAAGTTATGGAGATACTTCCCTTTTGTGGCGCAAATGAATTGGATTATTCGTGAGGCGAGGATTTTGACTCCAGAGGGTGAAATAGAGGGTGATGCCTGGATAAAAGAAGGTCGCTGGACCTCTATAGGGCGCGTACCTTCTCGCGCCAAGGGATTTACTTACTTAGCTAGGGGAGCCTACTTACTGCCGGGGCTTATAGATACTCATGTGCATTTCCGAGAGCCGGGGCTTACAGCCAAGGGTAACTTTTATACGGAGAGTAGAGCCGCTATTGCAGGGGGCGTAACGACAGTATTTGACATGCCTAATACCTTCCCTCCTACCACCACGATTGCTCGCTGGCAGGCTAAGTTCTCTGCTGTCCAAAACCGCAGTTGGACAAACTTTAGCCTCTATTTTGGGGCTACGGCTGAGAACCTCTCAGAAATCTATCAGCTTGATCCCCGGTGGGTACCAGGAGTCAAGATTTTCTTAGCATCCTCTACGGGCGAACTCCTCCTCACAGACGAAAGGATTGTAAAGAAGCTCCTTCAGGAAAGCCCTGTAAGGCTGATTTTTCACAGCGAGAAAGAAAGTGTCATTCAATCCTCTTTTGCTTTATGGGGAGGGTATGACTGGAAGGAGGTCCCTGATTTGCATACCAAGGTTCGTCCTATCCAAGCCTGTGTAGAAAGTACGGGCTGGCTTTTAGAAGAGGCCCGGAAGGGGAGTGTCCCTTTTCATATTCTTCATATAAGTACTGAAATGGAAGTAGAAATGTTGCGCGCGCGTCCGCCATGGGTTTCTGCGGAGACTTGCCCTTCTTACCTTCAATGGAATGCTAACGATTTTTCAAGATATAGAAACTACCTCAAGTGTAATCCCTCTCTCAAATATGCCTCTGATCAGGAGGCCCTCTGGAATGGCTTAGTGGAGGGCATTTTAGAAGTAGTGGGAACTGATCATGCACCGCATCTCCTATCCGAAAAGCTTCTTCCTTATTCACAGGCGCCTAGTGGGATACCTTCTCAAGGGTATCTTTTACCTTGGTTATGGACTCTGGGTGAGCAGAGAGGACTTCCTGTCTCCTTCTGGATAGAGAAAATGGTCTATGCCCCGGCTCGCTTATGGAGACTTCGCGATAGGGGTCCCATACGAGAAGGCTACTGGGCTGATGCGGTAGTTTTTCGTCCAGAGTCTGAAACCTATATCCCTTCTAATGGCTCTCCCCTTCATTATAGTAAATGTCAGTGGAGCCCTCTGGAGGGGGAGAGTCTTAGAGGTCAAGTCGTCAGCGTATGGGTAAATGGAGAACTATGCTTTTGTGATGGCCAATTTCTAGGCTCACCCAATGGCATGGCGGTGGAGCTGGAGTAGTTTGATTTTTTTAGTGTGGGGGTGTTCCGCGAGCCGATTTCTTTCTCCTCAGGATCAATTAGTAGCTCGCGAACCCCTCTTGCGAGGTCATGTGATAGAAGAGACTCCTCCTCTCTACTTGCGTAGTAATAGTCGTACCTTAGGGATACGCCTGAGGCTGCAGCTGTACTGGGGAGGCGCACTCCTGCGTTACAGTCCTAAGCCTCCTTGGTACGTCTTTCGGCGTATGCCTAAAATCCGTTATTATACTTATAAGTTAGGTCAGCTTTTGCAAGAAAAATTAGGCGAGCCCCCCATGCTTGTCTCTCAGAGAGCTCTGGAACGAGATGTCAAGCTCTTAGAAGAGGCTTACCTTAGAGAAGGTTACTTCCAGGTAGCCGTACAAGCGCAAGTGAAGCCACTAAGTAAGTATGAGGCACAGGTTATATACCGAATTCGCCCGGGGCCTCGTTGGTATATCAGAGAATTGGATATAGAAGGGGAAGACTCTACCTTGGTAAGCTTAGCAGAGAGTTTTCTTCAAAGGCGGCTCTTACCTGTGAATGAGGCTTATAGTCTCAGGCGATTAGATGCCCTGCGGGAGGAAGTTCATCAAATGCTTCTATCAGAAGGATATTATAAGCTACCCCTAAGTCAGATTCTCTGGGAAGTAGATACTACTACTGAATTCTCTAATCTGAAGAAGCCGCGAGGGTTTCTGCGGAGGTGGATAGGAAAGGCGAAAGAGGACGCACCTACTTGCGTGGTGCGCTTGGTCCTTCCCTCAGGTTTTACTCGGTATCAGATGAGTACTACAGAAGTAGCTGTGCACACGCCTGAGCATCTTCCAACGTTAGAGTCAGTACATGGAAGCATACGCATCCTCACAGAGGGGAGGGCTCTCCGTATTATAGACCCTCGGGTATTTGTTAGTCGTATTTATTTACCCAGCCAAGGTTACTACGATCAGCGAGCCATTCAAAGCTCTCAGCGAGGATTACAGAGTTTGGAGATTGTTCAGTGGGTGGCACCTTCTCTGCAAGAGGATAGTGTGCAGTCTTTGCGTACTCGCTATGATATTCTGCTTCGTCCCCCCATAGAAGTTGTATGGAGTGTGGAGGGATTTCAATCTACTCAGCCGTTGGTTGGTAGCCTGCCGCTTCCCGGAGCGAGCATGACAGGGCGCTTTTCGCATATTTCGCTTTTTCGGCGTGGTCTATCCTTTCGCATAAGGGGACAAGCTGCCATTAGCTACTTCCGTCGCCGTCCAGAAGAGCCCCTCTTACCTCTCCATAACTTGGGTGGAGAACTCTCTCTTACTATTCCCGAAGGCTCTCTCCAATTGCGCCAGGCTTCTGCTCGCTTGCTTTCCTCTACCATACGAAGTATTACCCATGTGATCACCGCCTCTTATCAAGATATTCGGCAAGTGGATTTTTCCCGGCGCTATATCAATTTTTCCTGGAGTCGTCAGACTCGCTTTCTATTTCAAGATAAAAGGCAAGAGGAGCAGACTTGGACTCCGCTGGGCTTGACTTTTGTGGATAGCCGTTTCTCTGACTTTTTCTTAGGTCAGATAGACGCCCTTTCTCCTCAGGTACGCTCGCTCATCCTGAGAGACTATCTTCCGCGCTTGACCCAGATAACTGCCTGGCAAGTTTCTTCTAATAGAAACTACTTCTCAGGGGGCGCACGCCGTAGAGGTGACTATTCTTCCCTTTTGATAGAGCTGGGGGGGTGGGTTCCTTTCTTCTTAGAGCATTTTCTTGTATTGTCTCGTCCGCAGTGGGATAGTACTTACCAGGATAATATGCTTCTAAACAGGTTTCGTTACGGAGTCTTTATCAGAGTATTAGCAGAGGGGCGGCTGCGGCTTAGGCTCATCTCTCCTCGTCAGCAGCTTTTTGTGCGGTCTCGAGTGGGACTAGCGCAAGGAGGATTTTACACTTTGGATGTGCCTTTTGAGAATCGTTTTTTTGTAGGGGGACCTAATAGCATGCGCGCATGGCAATTTGGCGCATTAGGCCCTGGGAGATATACCTATACGCAGAATCTTTTCCTTATCCCGGGAGGCACATTTTTGTTAGAGGCAAATGCAGAGATTCGCCAAACACTTTTTAGGGGTATTCAGCTGGCGCCATTCATAGATGTAGGGAATGTCTGGTTTCTAACAGATACTTACTTTGAAGATGCAAGGGGCATATTCGGAAAAAGCCCCTGGCCAGGAATCGGACTAGGGATAGGACTAAGATGGGATTTTTCGGTGTTGGTGATCCGCCTGGATGTGGCTCAGCAGGTATTTGATCCTGCTGGTGGGTGGGTGCTGAGGAACTTTCCCGTAGGCGGCATCCGAAGTCAGTATGTATTTGCGGTAGGATATCCTTTTTGATGGGGGTTATCTATGTAAGGGGCAGTAGAAAGGGTGAGATAAAAGTTACAGGATCAAAAAGAAATATACAGCAGGTGGTAAGCTTGAAGGAAGGAAGGAAAAACGCTCGGTAAAAACATCGCTGAGTAGGGTAAGAACTTGCTCGGAGATAGAGTTGGGGGGACGCAGGTAGGATAGATTGTTTAGCGAGGTGTGAAAGCTGAGTAATGATATGGAGCCTAAGGGTGTGCTACTAATGGATTAGATTTTTTCTCATCTTAGTAATGTTACAGTGCCTGAGCGGGTAAAAGTAGTGCCATTAGGTAACCTTGCGGTTATTTTATAGGTGTAGGCGCCCTCAGGACATTCGGCTCCATCCCTTTTGCGTCCGTCCCATATGCGCGTGTTATTCCCTTCAAAGATCAAATTACCCCACCGGTCATACACCCATACCTCATAGGTAAGATTAGCTCTTATGAGCCAGGTATCATTGATACCGTCTCCATTTGGGGTAAAGACATTCGGAATGAAGATGTCTAACCCCTGCTCAATCGTAACAGAGCCGCGAGCTGTGTCAGCACACCCTTCTGCATTCTGAGCGACTAAGGTTACAGTGTAAGTTCCTGGCTGAGGGAAATCTACTGGCCCTGGGTTTTGGGCGGTGGAGGTTTGCCCATTTCCAAAGTCCCAGAAGTAGGAGGTAGCACCTTGGGACTGGTTATTGAAGGTTACTTGGGTGTTAGGTTGTGTCTGAGTTACTTGTGTAGGGGTAAAAGCCGCGGTAGGACGAGGATGGGCTACGATACTGACCCGAGCTGTATCTCGGCATCCGTCGCTGCTTACCGCCACTAACTCTAAATTATAATTCCCTGGCTGCGAGTAAGTATGAGTAGGAGCGTTTTGATTGGGAAGGGTGTCTCTTATTCCATCACCCCATACCCAGATATATATTACATTCACCGCTCCAGCTGGGTCAGAAGTGTTTTGAGGATTTATAGTAAATGGGACACATCCTCTGGTAATAGGGAGGTCTATTTGAGCATTAGGGCGGCGGTTTATGGTAACCTGCTGTTGTACAGTGGTACTACATACTCGGTTATGACTCCATGCCGTAAGAGTCACAGTATAGGTGCCTGAGGTTGCATATACATGCTGGGGTCCGGGTGCCGTGCTTGTGGTACCATCTCCAAAATCCCACTGCCAGCTATATCCATCAGTTCCTATATCTGCAAACTGTACAGGCTGGTTTTCACAAGCTGCACTGAGAACTGCGATTTGAGGGGAAGGGGTGCGATATATCCGAATGTAGTGCACTTTTTCCACGGGAACCCATGTAGCCCCATAGCGAGCACTAAGTCTGACAGTGTAGAAACCTACTTGTGTATATGTGTGCTGAATAGGATTCTGGGTAGTATTGAGGATAGGCGTGCCGTCTCCAAAGTCCCACCGATACTCGTCAGCTGGAGGTGTAGCTGTAAAGGTTACTGTAAGCTGATCACATCCCTCTTGAGTATTGGCGTTGAAGTCAGCCGTGGGTGGGGGGGAAGCAGCGATATTTACTACTACAGGACAGGAAGCGGCACATCCATTAGCATCTCTCAGAGTGATAGTGGCATTATAGGTGCCTGCACCTCCATAGTTTGCTGACTCTGTGATGGGAAGAGTAGAGGCTTGTCCCGTTAGCGTGAAGTTATTCCCTAAATCAATTTCATAGGTGAAAGGAGGAGTTAGCTGGTTGGCATTAGCTGCATCAATACTGAAGGTAATAGGTGCTCCCAAGTAGCCTTGTAATGGGGAGGAACAGACAAGCTGAGGTTTGGGATAAACGGTGAGCGTAACGGAGTTGGTAGTAGTAGGTGTATTGCTAATGCAGGGCAGGCTAGAACTTACAATCACTTCGTAGGTATCCCCAGATTGGGGATTGGTTTCAGTATAGTTAGGAGCATTGGGTGCGCCAAGGAGGGGAGCTCCATTTTTGCGCCAGACAAAGTTAGGGGAAGGACCCAGGTTCCCTCCTACTACTGTAAGAGTTACGGGTTCTCCTTCGCATACAGCTGGGGGCGAAGCGATAAGTTGAGCACTCATCGTCTGTTGAGGAATAACCTGAATTTGTAGAGAGTCCCAGAGAGACCATCCGCAGCACTGAGAACGAACCCTTAGATAGACCATGTAAGTGCCAGGTTGGGTTAGGGCAGGGGTAGTGTAGGAAGAAGCGCCAGGAGCGGAAAGGTTAGCCGATATAGGACCTGTAAGTCTCCAGTGGTACTCTAGGATAGGCCAATTCTCTGGATTTGTAAGATTAGCTTGTAAAAGAGCTGTGCTATTTACGCATATCGGCCCTAGGGTAACTAGTTGAATATCAGGAATTACCCCTTGGCGCATCGGAGAAGCAAATAGAGTATAACGATAGGGAATGCTATTGACTCGCAGGAGGATAGTGTGGAACCCTGTGGTGGTAAAGAAGGTAGTGGCATTAGGACCGTACCCAAAAATAGGTTGAGCATTACTACCAAATCCCCACTCATACTGTGTGAGCGGGTCTGGGTTTTCTACGGAGAAGGTTACTTCTGAGTAGCTGCACACGAGCCCCTCTACACGAATGGGAGGCTCTGTGGGAACATAGCTATTGACAAGGGTAGCAGGTTGCCCTGTAAGATTTTGATAAAATGGTTGAGCAATACCATCTGCTCCATCGCCTCCCCGTCCGCCTCTACCCCCATTTCCGCCTTTACCTCCATTTCCTCCCCAGCCTCCTTGACAGCCTGCTCCACAGTTATTAGAAGGAAGTGGAGGAGAGCCGCAAAATCTCTGGCAAGGGGGACCTATCCAGCCACCGCCACATCCTCCTAGTCCACCTTGACCTCCCAGTCCGCCAGCCGACCCAGGCGCACCTTCACCTGCTTGCCCCACACTAAGAGGACAATCCCGAATAACTCCATTGGTCCCATTATTCCAGAGAAAAACAGCGAAGGCGCCTCCGCCGCCCCCACCGCCTTGTCCTCCATGTCCTCCTTCTCCTCCTTCACCGCCACCGCCGCCTCCTCCCCCAGAGCTATTAGTATATCCATCGTCTATGCGGATGCATAGTATGTCATAGGGAATGCCCCCCAAGGCACCGCCGCCACCGCCGCCTCCTCCCCCAGAGCCATGTTCGCCTGGTTGCCCATTTTGTCCGTCTCCGGGGATGAACCACCCTCCTGAAAAGGAGGGAATACCCGGCTGCCCATCATTTCCGTCTCTTCCATTTGCGCCATCAGTGCCGTTCTGTCCTCCTCTTAGGGGGTCGTCTGATGGGCATCCTCCTAATGCACCTATGAAGCCAGCTGCATCCCCGAAATTAGCGCATATGTTTTGGCCTTGTCCTCCGTTACCTCCTAACCCTACAGGTTGTCCTCCGATGGAGGTATTTCCGTTTTGTCCTATGCTTCCTGAGGGAGCCGACGCACCATTACAAAAATCTAAGTCTAAACATCCGGCTGGGCCGCGTCCTAATCCCATGGGGGCGCCATTGCCTCCGTTCCCACCTGCTTGAGTACCTCCTGACCAGCTACTTCCACCTGCTCCGCCGTCATTATTGGGATCATCTACACCAGGCTGACATTGCCTGCATCCATCTTCTCCCCGTGCTCCCGGTGCCCCATCTCGTCCATTCTGTACGGGGTCCCCTGGTTTGCCATCCGTTGCATTTCCCGCATGGATTCGGCAGCGTACAATTTGATAATTAGAACATCCATTCAGGTAGAGACCGTATGTTGAGCAGCCTGGGCCGTCGGCTGTATAGCTAGCATTCTCTACCTCTATATAAAGGTCGTGAAGTTCAAAACCTGACTTGTTTATCGCCTGTACGGCTACGAGTCTGCAGGGATTTAGTTCAGGGCTACCGCTCAAGCGGCGTAAGCGACTGATTCCGTTATTCCTTTTTATAGGAGAGGTAGGGTTAGATAGGTCAAAACCCCCTTCCAAGATAATGTTGTCTTCCAGCGAAAGGGGGTTAGTGAGATGGTAATCGCCGATTGCTAAGCGAATGTGTTTTACGGGACCAGCGCCTGCTTGTGCGATAGCAGCCGAAAGCGAGAGAGGATCAGCTGGGGTACCAGCTGCGCCCGGTGTACCTGTGGGAGATACGTAGAGATACCCACATTGCTGAGAATACAGCCATGCGCATAATGCCCAAAGACTCAGATATTTATGCATAACTTAGTTCGTTTTATAAACTTTTATTGTCCATGAACCAACTCGTAGAAAATAGATGCCTGCAGCAAGCTCAGAACCTATGAACTTGTGAATTCCCTGAGGAAGTTCTCCTTGCCACATTAATCTCCCATAGCCGTCATGAAGAGCTAAGTGATAGGTACGGGGTAAAAGTATATAAAGCACCTCTGTAAAAGGATTAGGTCCTATGCGAATACCTTCTTGGCTAAATTCGTCTAAGGCAGAGGGGTTAGGCAGCTTAATGACGGCATCTGGCTTGGTTAGGGTATCGTAGCAGCCGTAAAGATTGGAAACGATAAGGGTAACTGTGTATCGTCCTGGATTAGTATAGTAATATTCAGGATTGGGTAGGTTAGAGGAGGCGTTGGGGTTGTTTGGGTCTCCAAAGAGCCATAACCAGCTTGTAGCCCCTTGGGCTTGCGAGACAAAGTAGGCGGTATCTGCCTCATATAAAATTGGTGGGAATACCGAAAAATCTGCTATGGGAGTGGGATAGACTATAACTTGTCGCTGCATAGTTGCAGTATCATTCCCACTTGCAGAAAGAGCATACAGCGTTACTGTATATTCTCCAGAAAAGGTATAAGTGTGAGTAGGGTCGGTCTGAGTGCTGCGGGGGCTCCCATCTCCGAAGTCCCAAATGTAAGCACTTGCATATGTGCTCTGGTTAGTGAAGCTCACTGTGAGGGGTGGACAACCTTGAAGGGGTGTTGCTGTGAAGTTGGCAAGGGGAAGGTGGCGGATGACTAATGTGGTTTCACAGGCTGCGGTATTGCTGCTGATGCATCCCCTTGCATCTATGACTGTCAGGCGGAGTTGATAGGTGCCTGCGTTTGGGTAGAGGATTGTGACGGGATTGCCTGTTGCTCCTCTTCCGTCTCCTAAATCCCAATAATAGGTGTATGGAGGGGTACCGCCTATCGCAGTAGCAGAGAGGGTTATGAGTCCTCCTGGCACGAGGTTACCCGAGATGTTAAAGCACCCGACGGCTAAGGGCTGGATTTGTGGGCGAGGATGTACTGTAAGGGTTATGAGGTTGGAGGATATAGGCTGTCCTCGTACGCAAGGAGTATTACCGATTGCGATAGCTTGAATTTGATCGCCTGCCTGAGGGTTTGTGTGAGTGAATAGAGTTCCCGTGCCTACAGGTGTATTACCTACATACCAAGTAATGGTAGGATTAGGCGCAAAGTATTGAAGCTGTGCTATAAAGGTGATAGGAGATCCTTCGCAAACTTCGTTGGAGCCATTTAGGGGCTGAATGGATAGAGTGGGAGCGGGAATAGAAAGAACGGTGAGAGTGTCTCTATAGGGGTCCGACCACCCACAGCAGGGAGAATAGGTT
Organism: Bacteroidia bacterium; assembly: GCA_025060275.1. Lineage (GTDB taxonomy): Bacteria > Bacteroidota > Bacteroidia > SpSt-205 > SpSt-205 > SpSt-205. The sequence continues at coordinate 27,803 of JANXCJ010000002.1, forward strand.
TGATGCTGTATCACGTAGGTACCGGGAGTATTGAAGGTAAGTTGGACGCTTTGTTGAGTGGGCCCTGAAATAGGAGGATGAGCTCCTCCAAAATCCCACGAGTAGTCCTGAGCATTAGATAGGCTGCTTGTAAAAGTAACCTGCCCTCCCAAGCAGATTGTATCTTGGGTTTGGGTAAAAGTAGGATTAGTACTGCTTCCATCATCATGGATATCTAAATATTCATAGTAAGTGTAAGTCTGCCCATTAGCTATGAGAGAGAGACTTTTGCGTCCCATGGTTGTATAGCGGGTAGTTACGGTATCACCTATGGCGGTGGGAGGGGTACTTCCTGGTCCGAAAAACCACACAAGGTACCCTGTAGCATCCGTCCAGAGGCGAACGGTGCGTTCGGTACATCCTGTATAGCGTATGTATATTTTAGGTTCGTCGGGGAGGCGAAAAGTTGCCTGTGTAGGAGCTATACTGCTGGGAGAGATGTAGATGTCTTGTGCTAAACCCGAGACGCCTGGACCTCCATTTCCTCCATTACCTCCATTTCCACCTGCGCCTCCATTTCCACCGTAGCCGATGTCGCAAGCATTGGGTTGTCCTGAACACCCACGAGCTCCACCACATCCACCTGCACCGCCTATACCGCCTATGCCGCCAAGACCGCCGGGGGCCCCTGCACCCGGTAAGCTGGATTCAGCCGTAACATCTACTAAAAGGGCATTCGGCCCATTGTCCCATAGATATGTACCGAAAGAGCCTCCGCCGCCTCCACCGCCTTGTCCTCCTTTGCCACCCTCACCACCTTCACCACCGCCGCCTCCTCCTGCCCCAGCACCATTTGTGTTAGATGGAAAGCAAATAAGGTTACCCTGGCTTCCACCACCGCCGCCTCCCCCTCCGCCTGAGCCATGTTGTCCATCTTCTCCATTTTGCCCATCACCTGGACGGAAAAATCCCGCTGTGTGTGATGGTACTCCGGGCGCACCCATTGCCCCCGGCGCTCCATTTTGACCAGGTTCTCCATCAGCTCCGTTCTGTCCAGGAAAGTTGTCACATCCTAAAGAGATAAGAGTAGAGTTACCTGTACCTCCTGCGCCACCATTTCCACCAGCGGGGGCGAAAGGCTGAGCAGAAGTAGGGTTTCCTGCACTGCCGGGGGCTCCTGTGAAGGCTTGCCCTCCTGGTCCACATGTGCCCCTTTGACCTCCATCTCCCCCTCTCCCGCCTGCCACGAGGCCTCCAGACCAACTACTTCCACCACTGCCCCCACTTCTGCAGCAGCCGCCATCTTCATCTCCCTGCTCTCCAATTTGACCAGCTGCGCCGTTACGGCCTGCTGCCCCGTTAGCTCCGGGGGCTCCATCTGCACCGGCGCCTGCATAAAAGCTGCAACGATTAATTACATAATTACTACATCCATTTAGATATAGGGCGTAAGTAGTAGTCCCTGCGCCAAGGGCTGTAGCATCCTCCACATAAACCTCTAAATCCTGAATTCGGAAGCCTGTTACACTAATACCTTCTATGGCTACCAGACGGTTTGGGTTGGATTGAGGATTCACAGCAGCGCGTAAAATAATAGTAGGATAAAGATTGGTCTTTAGCCACCCTTGACTGGGATCAAATCCCCCTTCTAACTCTAAATCGTTATGCAGAGGAAGAGGATGATTCAAGGTGTAAATGCCATAGCTGAGGTAGATTCTGCGAATTGTAGGAGTGAGAAGGTTTGTGACTGCATAGTTGAGTTCAGCAGGATTTGATCGGGTGCCTACCCCTGGACCTGTTGTACCATTTGGAGACACGAAGATAATGTCGCATTCTTGTGCCCACAGGAAGCCTAATCCTATTAGCCCCCGGAGAAAAAAGTGCATAGGGCAAATATACAATTATTATATAGTGCCTATAAGAACGGGATGCGGCTCAGCTAAGCGCAAAAAGAGAAGCCTTCGTACGAGGTATCGCCAGGGGTAGTACCAACGAAGGCCTTTGTGGGACTTCTCCACATAGACTAGGAGGAGGCTTCTATCTAAGAATTCCTCTATCTGTTCTTCCAATGCTTCTAATGAAGGGTATCGCTGAGCTTTTCGGGACAGACGTGCTCCCTGAATACGGTATAAAAAACGATCCATAGGAATGTGATGAAAGCCTGTAACCTGAAGAGCGCCTACTCGTGTCATGAGGAGAGCATCAGTTATTCTCAAGAAGCCATCTGAAAAACTCAATTCAGGTATTTCTGCTATGAAGTCCAAAGTATCCTTATATGCTGCAAGGTAGTAAGGGCGAAACCAGCGTAGAAAGCGAGGTGTCCTCAATAAACCATTTCTGATGCATCCTTTTGTCCATATAGAGCTTTGCTCATGCCATTCCACAGTCGGAGTAAAACGCAGGACTGCTTGTGCTTCACCCGAAAAAGTGCCTTGAAGACCTACTTGTCTAAGGGTTTCTAGGGTGTCTAAGTGCATATCCCTTAGGAAAGGTGCTAGGGGTACTTCTTTTATGCTCAAGCGTCCGTTGAGCATGTAGCAAGTAGAGTCCGTGCCGTCCAGGAAGCCTTTACCCTCTGCGATTGCACCTCGGTATCTGAGATTTAGGGTGTCTATCTCAATGAGCCCTCGCTGAAGGTGAGCATAAATTTTACCCTCTTCCACTGGGATTCCATATAAATCAACTTCTTGCATTTGAGCTTGTAGATTAAGTTCCATTTGTCTGGGCAGATACACCCGTCGGCGGACCTGCCCCCCCTCTACATAGCGCCAGAAATTGCTCAGAGCGATTCCGCTGGCTGTCACCAGCAGGTTGCCCCTGAGATGCTGCCAATCTGTATAGAGATAGCCCAGTGTTCCTTGTAATTGTGCGTTTGCATTGATGTAGGCTTTTCCTATCTGGGCTTCCAAAGTGTCTATGCAAGTGAGAGAGGGATTATACCAAAGTCGTAAGGAAAGCCTATCTAAGTGAAGTCCTAACTTGGGAAAATAGCCCCTTACATCGGCGAGAGTGGCTTCCCCTTCTGTAGGATTATCCCAGCGGAATAGGGTATCCCATGCTCCCTCTGCACAGAATCTTGCCCTCAGCCATCCTTGACTCACATATATCCCATAAAGAGGGAGTACCTGCCATAACCAAGATAGCCCTATGCATGTATTTACTTCTACATTCGCTCCTTCTGGATAAAGAACGCCGTGAAGCGTGGCAAACCCATGTCCGGGCACCTCAGCCTTCAAATTCCGTAGCCATAAGTGTTTGTCTGATAGGGTTAGCCACCCACTGCCCTGAATCAGTACCTCATTCCATCTTCCCACACCACTCACTTCTATTGAATCTCCGAGCCAAGAAACTGTAACATAGCCCTGAGAAGCATTTAGAAATAAATCACCCCTGCGTAGGGGTAGATGGCTATATAACTTTACATCTGCAGTTTCACGGAGAAAAGGTAACCATAAGCGCCCCTCTCCTATGAGAGCACCTTTGTGCTTTTTCATGGTTATGTGCTCCATCTGGGCTGTACCATCCCATACTAACTTTCTACACTGAATACTGATAGATATGTCTTGCTGGTGCCTTTTTGTTAGTAAGGTCTGATAAGGCTGGAAAGCTTCTAAAAGGGATGTCAAACGAGTGCTATCCATCTCCAACACTAAGCCTTTTGAAGTATTCCATATGCCCCATATGGCTATTTTGCCGAGTTGAGCCCTTGCCCTCAGGTCTTCTCTTCCTTCTCTCCATATCCATATAGTGTCTGCATTGCGAATTATAAGCCTAAAGTAACCCTGTTGCTCAGTCCAATGGAAATATCCCTCTATGCTCCAGGGTAACTTCTCATACTCTCCGCCTCCCCACACAAGAAGAGACTCTGGGGCTCCGCTCATGTACAGCTTTCCTAGTCCATGCCAGCCTATAATGCCGTTTATGCGGTAAATGCGCGATCCATCTCCATAGAGAGAGAACTCATGGTTACCTTTTGAATGACTTCCTGATATCTTTACATTATAGGTAGAGCCACTGACTTTTCCGCGGAGGCTCATACTACCTACTTGGGGAAGGTTAGCCCACATGGATAAAAGGTGGTTAGCCCAAAGAGAATCCAACCGGAGATCAAAATAGCCCCAGAGGCGTTCCCACCCAGTAATATCACCCGAAAAGATAACTTGATTGTATGCAGAGTATAAGGATAGGGTAATCTCTCTCCAATTGTCCGTCTTTTTCCAATACGCCCCCTTATCTACACATAAGTTTATAGAGTTTGGTAAAGACTGTTTTTGCCCTTTTATGCATACTTCATTCACCATTAGCGAAGCATGCAGGGAAGAAAGCTTTATTTGAAGACTCTCTATCTCTAATCTTCCTGAGGCATGAAGTATATGTAAGGCAAGGAATACGCCAGGAGGAAAATTTTCTAGCCATAATTCAAGAGAATCTACTTCCATATCTACTTGTTGGGGGGGAGGGTTAGTACGCCGGCGAGGGAAAAAGCGGAAGTTTTTTTGTCCTTTACCGAGTCTTATGAGGTGCAAACGCATGCCTTGAAATTTGACTCTCTCTATTTTTTCACCCTTTCCGCTGAGAAAAACTTGCCGAATGAGCCCCACCTTTTGTGTGTCTAATAGAAGAGTGCTTCCTACTCGCACTTCCTTCAGAGAAAGGTACCATCTCTGACTTAAGGGGTTCCAGGAGAAAGCCATTATTTCTCCTATCTCTACTTGAGCTCCTACTAAATAGGTTAGAATGTGCTCTATCAGGGTATGTCCTAATCTTTCCTTTCCATACCAAACGATTCCACCCACTCCGCTACCCAAAGCCAGGGCTACTAAATACTTCCGCATATATCCATTACCTTTGTTAGTCTATGGCACAAGAAAACCCTCCAGGGGCTAATGTACTGAACATAGAGCTTACAGATGAAGTGGCAGAGGGTATTTATTCAAATTTGGCAATAATTTCCCACACTCCTACGGAGTTCGTGGTGGATTTCCTACAGGTACTGCCGGGGCTGCCGAAGGCGAAGGTACGCGCCCGCATAATCCTTTCTCCTTATCACTATAAGCGTCTACTTATTGCTATGCAAGACAACCTCGCCAAGTACGAAAGTCGTGTTGGGGAAATTACTGTTCAGGATGAATGTCTTCCGCCCGTCGCTCAGGGGGGTCCAGGGTTTGCTTAGTTTGCAACCAAAAAAACCTCAAAGTAAGAAAGACCGCTTGCCCCCCGTTGAAA
>JANXCJ010000030.1:0-2908 GCA_025060275.1 Bacteroidia bacterium
CTAATGCCCAGACCATGACTGAATACCTTATTTGATAAAATCTCTCATCGTGTTATATTACATTCATCTCGGGGAAGGGAAAAGAGCTTTTTTTGTCCGACCGGGAAGAAAAAGAAGAATGAAAAGCACCGCAAAACTCAGCCAACTTCCCCATCTCGCAAAGCTATCCGCTTGAAGGGACTGAACCCTTAGGTCCGTTAGAACCTCCTCCGCCGCTACGAGAAGAAATATAAGTTCCATGGCCACGAAGAATGCAGCCCAGTTCATCCAAGCGATAGCTGTGCGAAGCCTCCTTCTAAGAAGCACTCCTGCCCAGAAAAGAGCCCCAGCAGCCCCTATGCCCCACATAGCCGCTACGAGATATACAAGCAGAGACACATCTGTATAAAAATTTTTATGCCCCCCCCATAGAAATAAAAATCCCTTCACTTGCTTCTCCCAGACTACTATCTCAAACTGAGGTAGAAAAAGGGCAATAAAGCTCAGTGCTCCACAGGCATATGTTAGATAAATCCAGAGCTTTTCACTTTTCACCCTGCGAAAGTAACTACCAACTTTCAGATAGCACTCCTTCTGGGAGGCTTGGGCTTACCACCCATGTAGGACGCTGAATTTTATTGTGGAGGAGGAGCGCATATCGGGTAGTCTCAGTCGCCGCTTCCTCTAATATAGTTTGGAGAGAGACAGATTGGCAATTCCTATTTTTTAGCGCCCTAAGCAAAAAATAAGTAAAAAGCCCATGACGAGCCTGATGATACGGTAGGGCCTCTTCGTCCGCCGTGCTAGAGGAAATAAGTATTACCGGTCCTGACAGAACCACGGGCTTAGGCTTGAGTCGGATACCGCGACTAGCCAGAGGGCTCTCTTCTCGGGCCCCTCCACTAAAACACGCATCTAAGATTACCCACACACGCCCTGCCCCACTCTGTCCCAACCTCTGCACTAAATCGCTCAACCGCAGTCCTCCTTCTTCCAAGGTATTGGGCGAAACATCTACGGGTAATATGTAGCTCTCCTGAGATTGAGGGTGAGGCACGCCATGCCCCGCATAGTAAAAGAATATTTCCGCTTTGTCCTTACTTACTTGCGTGAGAAGGAGAAGTTTTTCTATTTCTCTACGGATTTGTGCGCTGGTGGCATTTTGTAGGAAGACTATGTTTCTATTTGGTATCCCCAGCACCTGCTCCGCGTACATGCGAAACGCATATGCATCCCGCATAGCGTAGGGAACATTCATTGCAGGGGTAAAAGTGGGTTGAAAGCTGCGGTAATCTTCATTTCCTATGATGAAAGCGTATCTATTAGGATGACTTGCTTGACACCGGGGCACATTGTCCTCTATGTCAGTAGGGGGAGTGTAGAGGGAATCTGTTTCTTCTATTAGTTGGATAGGGCGGATGCCCAGCTGATCTATACGCCATAGCTTGAGAAGTCCTCCTTCGCCCCCAGTGACAAGATACTGCCCATTTGGGCTAAATGCGACCGTCCAGAGCGGGATACCTACAGAGAGGGTTTTTTCTAGGCGCCCAGAAGCGACATTCCACAGGCAAACAAGCCCGTCTTTGCCCGCACTGGCTAAGAAGCGCCCATCTGGACTAAAAGCCACTGCTCGTACCCCCTCGTTGTGCTTTTCTAAAGTGCGAATACGCAAGCCTTCCGGGATAGTCCATAACATCACTTTCCCATCTAACCCTGCACTTGCTAAAGTGCGTTGGTCAGGACTAATAGCTAATCCTCTCACACCCCGGGTATGTCCTCTAAGAACCCTCTGTAAAGCGAAAGAAGTGGGGTCTAGCGCAAGTATATTCCCACTCCCACTTCCTAAGTAAAGAACCTTACCATGGGGTGGGATGAGAAGCGCATATGAGACCCCAGCTGTATCTTGAAGATTCTGAATCCACCCCTCTTCACTATCCCAAGCCAGTAGGGTACCATTTCTCCCAGCCAGATAAATAAGCGGTTTTGTAGGGTGAGCTACTACTGCCTCCCAAACCTCCGGCGTGCCTGCCTTAGAAAGGCGTTTTCCAAGTGCCTCTACTTTTATAGCAGGTAGTTGCGGGATATTTCGTCCATAAGTCTTAGAAGAGTGGTACTGCTGCAAGCTCCACTGATAGACTTTTCCATCACTGGAAGCTCCCCAGAAGGTCCCATTGCTGTCTTTTGAGAGCACTATACTATTGATGCTGGCTATGGCGCCGGTATAACGCGCCAGCTGCGTACCATAAGGTATATGCCACAGTCGTACAGTCCTGTCACTGCTTGCAGAGAGAAGGTAGCGCCCATCTGAAGAGAATACTACTGCATTTACAGTAGCGGTATGCCCCTCCAGTTCCTTATAGGGCTGGGCCCAGCCTAAGAAAATTATTATTCCTACATACCTCATTTTGCCCGCACACTGATGTCTATATAACGCAAGTTAAGTTCTGGTAGTCTCAATCGTTCGTTTAGTAGCCACTCCTGGAAAGCCGCTATATCTACCACATGGAAGCCTTTCTGGGGATCAAACCGTTCGGGAGGCGCTCCTATGGGGCGCGGCGAGAAAAGAATATAGAGCCTGTGTAGCACCTCGGGTTTCTCAGCAGTAAGAATAAGCTCATCTGTCCAAAAGGCCTCCGAACGCCGTTTAGAGTCTGGAGCAAAGAAGAGATAAGAAGTATCTGGCTGAATAACCCACGCCTGCTGACGCTGATTCTGGTAGGGAAGAAGGCGATAGACTTCCTTATCCTCCTCCCAAAAAACTTGCAAATAGCCTGCTACGGGAGAACGAAAATAGAGATACAGGGGGTCTTTTTCCACAAAGTCGGTCGTTGTACAACTGCTTGTATCACGACAACGGAGGGTTCGCAGCTCTAAAGGGAGGGGAGGATGAGAGCGAGGCCGGGCGCGCCCTTTGACCTTGCATGAGACC
>JANXCJ010000030.1:2918-16952 GCA_025060275.1 Bacteroidia bacterium
CCCATACTTGTCCTTTCCGAACTTCGGTTTGATAGCGAGACTCTATGGTTTGGAGCCATTCACCCGTCAGGTACTGGTCAGCGGTGAGGTGGAAAAAAGTTTGCGTATTTGCCTCTTCTCCTCGCGTCCGGTTAGCTACGATGTATTTGCTTGCTTGTGCTACATGGCTGGGAAAAGCACTTTGGAGAGCTTGTAGGATAGCTAACTGATATGCCTGCCGCTGGGCCCGTTCTATAGACCAACCCGGCAATAGCTCCACCTCCGCGTGCCCTGACACTATTTTGTCTTGTGCCCATAAACAGACAGCTACCCCCCAAGCCACCCCTATCGTGCGCATCATTGAAGGGGCAGGAGCTTATCCACCTTTTCTTGAAGACCTTTCAGACGCTCCTTCAGCTCTTGCCGAATTTGTTTCTTAGCCTCTAAGATAACCTGCTCTCGGTTGACCAGAATCTTGAGATTTACTTCTACATTTTTATTAGGCAGGACTTTATAAATCTTGAATGCAGGGTCAACCTGACTCAACGTAGTAGCGATGACATTTTTCGCCCCTGCGAGAAATTCTGTCACTGAAGTAGCTTCTTCATTATTGAGCTGGGCGTTAGCAATATTAGCTTCAATTATAGCCCGGATGAAAGTTTCCAGCTGCCCTGCTAAGTTAAGCTTCGCTGCTTCTAAGGCTTGGAGTTCTGCTGCGGTGCGGGTTCCAGCTACCGCATTTCCATCGGCGCTGAGATATACAGCTTGTCCTTTCTCATCACGCTGATAGAGGCGGATCCAAGTATATTCCAGCTGTTTCTCCATAGGGAGAGAACCGGGGGTAACATCATAACCGGCTTTCTTGAAGCGTTTAGCTTCCTTTCTCGCTTCTTTGATAGCTTTACGCTGAATTTCTTTCTTAGCCTCCTTATCGGTTACCTGTGCGATAGCCAGACTCAAAAGCCCGACTATCCCTAAAAGCACGCGTTTCATATCAAAGGGTAGAGGGTGCAAAATATATGCCAATTCATCCAGCTATTCCACTATGAGTTTTTGCGTGGAATGCCATTCTTTGTTAGCTTCTTTATATTCTGCATGTATAAGGTAGAAACCAGGGGCTAAGGGGCCTCCCTGCAAAGTTCTACAACTCCATACAGTAGGGAGGTCTTCGTAGAGAATCTTCACCTGCGCACACAAAACTCCATCTGGGGTTAGGACCTGTACATTCGTACCCGCCTTGAGTCCCCATATGTATAACTCTTTATGATGAGGACGAAGGGGATTGGGAAAAATACCCCATTCCTTATCAGATACTTCCCGTGGAGAAAAAGACACTTGCCGAGGGCAGTCTGGATTACCCCACTCCCACCTCACCTGCACAGGATGCACCAAGGGAGATATGGATAGACTAAGCTCAACTCCCTTAGCAGTAGGTATAACTTCTTGTAGAGCTCCTATGGGGCTAAGGGTATAATTTTCAATGGAATAGGCCTCTGGCGGGGGATTATCTGAAAATTTTATGCTAACTCTATTAGTTCCTATTACTTGCCATTGAACAGGATAGATGCAATCTTGTTTCCTCTCTCTCCCTATTCTCAAACGAGTGCAAGAAGGATGCAGATATCTTCCCTGACGGTCAGTAAGGAGGGTATCTATGTGTATTTCTTCCGGATCACCTAGGCATTGGAGTATCCACTGATTGCCTACTCCTATAGCTAAGAGAGGCTTAGTTGAGTCGGGTAGGAACTGAAAGAACATAGCTTCTTCTCCTTCCCAGTAGCCTTTTCCTTGAAGTATGATTGTACCATCCTCTTCTCTCCATGCAGTATCTATGCAGGGTCTTTCACCCGGCTGAATTAGGAAGGGGATAGAGAACGCACCTCCATTAGCAGCTCGCACGAGATAGTAATAGGTTGCTTCTGGGACAAGCCCATTATCTAAGAACACCGTATCACTGCCTGTGTAGCACAAGAGAGGAGACTCTCCCTGCTGAAAACGAATAAGCTCATAGGTGCTTATGCCTTCTATAGGATGCCAAGCAAGGCGTGCTTGCGTAGGGGATATCCCACCAGGAAAGGCCCAAGTGGGAGAGGGTTTTTGAGGCAGTTCAAGCGCATAGAAGAAGGGCATACTGTCACGTCCTAATAAAAACAGCGTGTCTGTCCCTATGTCCCATATTCCGAATGTTCCCCAGACAACTCCGTCAAAGGCGTAGCCTTTCCACTCGTTCGCTGTAAGAGTTCCTACATACAAATGCGGAGGAAGCCAGACAGCTACTTGAGGTCCTAGACCAAATAGGCGGACACTTCCCCCAGGGGCCCCCCAAAACCGTACCCTATACAATACTGCTTTAGAAAAACCTTCCAACACGCCCAACTCCCACCAGTTCTCACTTCTTCCGCGACCTAAAAATATCACCTCCTCGTATGTATCTCCTGTAATTTCTGTAGCGAATAGATGAGAGCCTACTTCTCCTAAGCGGGTATTTACAGCTTGCAAAAGCTGCCCTTGAGGTGTATAGTAAAAAATCCACCCCGCATAGTTGCCGAAGACATATGCAGAATCATTACCATGACGCACCTTTAGTAGAAGAGGTACGGTAGTGCTCCCTTTCCATTGCACTGTATCAGGGAGAGAGAGTTGCACTTCTCCAAGGGAGGATAATTTCATATAATTTCCCATAGTATCCCGTATCCATATGGTTTGATTCTGATCTATGCGAGCTGCTCTGCCTTTCCCTCGCTTTATCACCTCTTTTGGGGGACTCCCAGCTAAGACATAGAAGCTATCCATCCAGACTGCCAGCAGTTCCTCCGCTCCATCTCCATCCCAATCATACAAATACCGAGGCAAAAGAGAAGCCTCTTCCCTTACACTATCGTAAGGCACGTAGGCATTCCCCTCTTTTGCTAAAAAGACGAGCTTACCTGCTCGCGCTGAAGAAGGGTCAAAGAGGCTTACGATAAGGTCCTTCTCTCCGTCTCTATTCCAATCTGCCCGTACCTGAGGGAGATAGAAGCCTATAGGAGCACTGAAGTTAGTATGGCGCCAAGGGGCATAAGGTAGTCCCCGAGGAGAAGTGGAAGGCAGAGGTATATTTGCCCTCACCGTGTCTGTGGAAGTATAAGCTATTAGCTGGGCGGATTCAGCCTGTGGGGCTTCTATCCAGACAGCTCCCACCGAGTCTATCTTATCTGCACAGGATAAACTATTTCTGGATTGGAGGCAGACAGTAGCAGGGAAACTAAGCCGCCACTGCGCTATGCTCCCCGCTAGGCCTAGATTCCACCCAGAGACCGCATCTGCCTCGGTTATCTCTATGCCTTGTGCCCCGAAAGAGAAAGGGAAAAGAAAAGCCATTTCCCTGCCATTTCGCAGCCGAAGTAGGAGGCGAAGATAATTTTGTCCTTGCAAGGGCCTCCAATCCTTCAAAGTATCCCGAAAGGAAGGTTCATTCCCTCTCCGAAGTACCTGCCATGGACCCTCTGCTGACACACTGTGGCTTATCTCCCAACTCTGCAAAAGACTATGATAGGTGGAAAAAATAAAGGGCACTTCCCGAGATAGAGAAGCTCCTAAAGCCGGGTAATGCCATCCTACATAGCTTATTTGAGGAGAGGCTAATGCAGTAGGAAGGTATAGCCGACCACTTCCCCTATACCTATCCCATCCTGAGGTGCCCAATGGTATAGCTCCACTGATGAAAGACGCTCTTACATCTTCTGGTGCTAAGTACGGATAACTACTAAGAAGTAGAGCGGCTGCTGCGGAGGAGAGCGCCGCCGCTATACTCGTGCCACTTAGCAACCGAACATCCCCAGAAGGTAAAAGGGCTGGAACCCTATCTGCTGGTGCTATCCAGTCTACCCGAAAGTAACCAGAGAGAGGCCAGAGATAAAAGTTACCTGCATTCTCATCGTAGCTAAGACCCCCTACAGCGATTACTTCACTGAAGCCTGAGGGGAAATGCGGCTGCGCTCCGGTACCGTTCCCCGAAGCGGCTACTATGGTGACCCCTGCAGCTTTTGCATACTGAATGGCTGCATGCATAAGCCGAGAGGGTCTTTTATCACCGAAGCTGCAATTCACGATACGAGCTCCGTTTCGTGCTGCATATACAATAGCTCGCGCAATATCATCATCCTCTCCATAACCCTCTGCATCAAAGCAGCGTAATACCATTATTCGGCTGCCAGGGGCTACTCCGCTCACAGAGCTTATACCAGGCTGCGCCACCATAATACTTGCTAAGGCTGTACCGTGCCCATTTTCATCTGCAGGCCATGCGTCTGGTCCTAAAAAATCTCCATAGCCCAGTTGAAAAGACTGGTCCGCAAAATCATATCCTATCACATCATCCACAAATCCATTCCCGTCCTCATCTATTCCATTCAGGTCAAATCTATCCAAGGTTTGATTACCGTTGATATCCTCGGGGCTATTTATCCAGCACTGCCCTTCAAGAGCGGGGAGGCTCCATTCCACCCCACTATCTATTAGTCCAATCACGATTGAAGAGGCTCCTCGACTGTAAGACCACGCCGTGGAAGTGGCTATAGCGACATGGTGCCATCCTGCAAGGGAAAGAGGTGATGCACAGAGCTTTCGCCTAACAGCCCCCTCCACGGCTAAAACTCCTTCCATGTGAGAGAAAGACTCTAACCCCTCCAAAGAGTCCCTTCCCCGAAAATTCAAGCAGAACCACCCTTCCAGACGGCTATCTGAGGCAGGGAAAAGAATGGGCTTTATCTCTCTGAGTCCTCTCCATATTCCCCCTTGCCGAGCTAAAGCGAAGGGATTTGCGGCATTTTGAGAGAGTTGTGCATAAAGGCGACTAGCCCGATCTACATGGATATAATAGCTTTGTGCCAGTAGAATCCCCCCTACAGCAAAGAAACGCAACATAAAATGCAATATACAAATCTCCACTCTGCTTTCTCCTGACTATGGAGTTTCCTTCACCTGGCATATGCGTATGCTCCTCTTCTAACTTAATCCTCTAATGAAGGGAGGGTATCTATCTGGCATATTTTCCCCGCAGTGGCTTTACTGGCAGGGAAAGATTTGGTATCAACCTTCTCTCATTTTAGAGCAAGGAAAGGTGAGAGAGGTATTAGAAATCCGCCTTCCTGAGGCTCAGAAGATAGAAGGACTGCTTACACCTGCCTGGATAAATGCCCATACCCATTTAGAATTCTCTCATCTCAGAGATAAACTGCCGCGAGGCAGAGGTATGGTAGATTTCCTTAGGCAAATTCAGCTTCTTCGCAGCTCGCCTTCCTCTCCAAAGGCTATCTTCACTGCTTTGTCAGAAGCTGCAGCAGCAGGGACATGGGGCTTTGTCTCTCACCAGAATACTCATTTGCCTCCTGAATGCGTTCCTGAAGGGGTCTGTGTGCAGCCTTTGGGGGAGTTTTTTGGACTGCGCCTGCACAGAAGTCGTAGAAGGCTTCATAGTATTAGAAAACTTTCCTATCCTCTTACTCCTCACAGTTTCTATGCCCTGAGTAAGCCTCTCTTGAGATATGGTAGGCGTCCCTCTCCTTTTCCGCGTAGTATCCACTTCTGGGAGAGCTGGGAAGAGCGTCTGTGGTTAGAAAGGGAAAAAGGTCCCTTCAAGATGTTTTTCAAGTCTTTTATTCGTCGCCCACGCCCACCCCGCTGGGAATATTGGCTGAGGCAGTGGCACAGACGATCCCCCGCTATATGGCTTATACACACCACCGAGGCTCCAGAAGAGCTAATTGAGAAGCTGATAGCAAGATTCCCCCGACTCTATTTTGTATTATGTCCAGAAGCGAATCATTATCTTTTTCGGCGTGTGCCTTCGTTCAGCTTCTGGAAAAGGCATACGCAGCGACTTCTATTGGGCACAGATAGCTTGCTAAATAGTGATTCTCTTTCTGTATGGTCTTCTCTATGTTGGCTTATAAGAGGTGGGTTCAACTGGGAGCAGGCTCTTCAGACGATAGTGGACAACCCCCGCATCTGGCTAACTCCTCCACCACATTGGGTGCAAGTATCTCCTCTTGGTCAGGAACTCCAAATCCTGCCAGAAACTATAAGTCGTACTTTATTTAACGAGCAATAGGATAGATTATCGCCCCTCCAAATACTCTAAAGTCAAGTGGAACAGGGTCTATGGAACCCATTATTTCCGTATTACGACGACTAGGTAACACATCTAAGTAGAAACGCAGAAGCGTAGGTATAGCCTTTCTGATATTTATCGCTATATCTATGAAAGCTGTGGGATTGATGAAGGTCTGACGAAGCTTCCCTACATAATTCCCACTCAAGGAAGTATAGGTGAGCTGGAAGGCTGTCAGGCGTACGCCTGCTCCCACCCCTACTCCCAGCCGTTGGATGTTATAGGCTGTGGCGCCTGCGCCTGCATGTGCATGAATATATACGGGCACTTGGATCATCCAGTTTGTACCGTATCGCCCCAAAAACTGAAAGGCCCCAGTAACTTGGGCGCCGGGTCCTGCTGCGAAAGTTTCATCTTCTGTTCTAAAGTAGGTATAGTTGCTTCCAAATGTAAGACCCCAGTAGTTGGTGGGATACGAGAAGAGAGGGGTATTCAGAAAACGAATGTCTATGAAGCTTAGCTCGCCGCCGAAGAAAGGGTTTAGCTTACTCCACAGGTCTTCCGTTAGCTTAGACTGAGCTAATAGGAGGGAGGAAGAAAGAAGTAAAACTTTAATGCGTTTAATGCGCACACTCTACGAGCAATATTCATCAAATAGTGTGGTGAGGACTGTAGCTATGCTCTGAGGGGTTCTACCTTCTATCTCATGGCGTGGGATAAAATGCAGAAGCATATTGCCCTTCCAGAGAGCAATACTGGGGGAGGAGGGTGGGTGAGGTGCCAGGTATTTGCGGAGTCTATCCGTAGCTTCTTTATCTACCCCGGCAAATACGCTGTAGAATCGTTGAGGCTTACGAGGATGCTTGAGGGCAAGAGCAATTGCAGGGCGAGCTGAGGCAGCTGAGCAGCCGCATACAGAGTTGATAAGAAATATTGCTGTTTCGCCTGTCGCTTTGAGCTGCTGAATAGCCTCTTCCACTGCTTCGGGGGTACGAAGCTCCTTTAGTCCTATTTCTAAGGTTTCCTGACGAATAGGCTCTACTACATAAGAGGGATACATAATGCAAGTCTAAACAAAAATCTCCTATGGAAGATTTCCAAAAAGAGGTTCGCTATAGAGCTTGATCTGGTGCGGCAAAGGGAAATCTTGTCTCCTATAAAAGAGGTGGGTCCACGACCACGCTTCTTGTAAGGAAGTAGGATAATAATCCTGAATCCTTACGATGTAAGCGTAAGCAGGCTCTTTAATTCTCAGAGAGTCAAACCGAGACCGCAGAGGCTTAGGTATTTTACTGAGAGGCTTAATCAATACCTGTTCATCATAAGGAAACTGAGGATGAGCATGACTAAGCAAACCTACCGAAGTGTATCGTACTTCTCCCTTAATAGTATAGTATATCAGAAGGGTCAATCCCACGACCCTTCCCTTTACCCTTAGATTTTTTTCATACAAGGTCCATGGTATGACGAATTCCTCCAGCCATTTACTATTTTTTTTCCACAGGGTATCTTCTGGGAGCTGTGGGCGCGGCCCTAAGGGAATAATAATTTCTATCTCTTTATAGGGGACAGAGCCATTTTTCCAGAGGCGGGGGCCCCGGAGTAGCTTGAAGTTCTTAGCCATCCACTTAGGAGACGGAGGACGAGAATGCAAGATAAGAGAGTCTTGCCCTCTTTGAATATGCCATTCCCATACAGAGTCAGCGTCGCACACTTTATTTAGGTATAAATCTTTCAAGGGCTCAAAAAAAGCTAAGGGGATAGGAATTTGGCTCTTTGCTTCTCGGAGGTGTAGGTTCTTAGCTTGCTTTCGGAGAGGAGCAAGATAGGCGGGTCCTTCCTGCCACAGGCTATCCTGATACACAAGCGTATACGGCAATAAGCAGCTCTGCAGCCAGAAAAGCACTACTTTCCTTTCTTTTTCTTTTGCTGCCTTTCCATGGCGCGTCTTTCTCTTCGGGAAAGAGGAGCAGAAGGGGCAGTAGACGAATCGCCTCCTATACTTACAGTCTGATATTGAGGAGGCGGATTAGAAGCTGTGCTCGTGAAATAGTAGTTTTCGGCATG
Source organism: Bacteroidia bacterium (assembly GCA_025060275.1). Classification (GTDB taxonomy): domain Bacteria; phylum Bacteroidota; class Bacteroidia; order SpSt-205; family SpSt-205; genus SpSt-205. Next base: position 11,056 of record JANXCJ010000030.1, read on the forward strand.
TTGCGCTTTCATACGGGAGAAGTCCCGAGCTCTCCGCTGCTGCTGTGTCGTTTGCCGTTCCTCATATATCTCTACCCTAAAGAGGAAAGAAAGTACTGACTCGCTCAGGCGTTCTACCATTGCCTGGAAGAGCTTGAAAGCTTCAAACTTATAAACCAAAAGAGGGTCTTTTTGTTCATAAACAGCCGTTTGAACACTGTGCCGAAGATCATCTAATTGCCGTAGATGTTCTACCCATAAGCTGTCTATTTGGCTCAGCGTTATAGTTTTTTCTACTTCTGTAAAAACGCTCCTTCCCTCAGACTGTAAAATTTCTGGAACAGATAAAACCACAGGTAATCGCAGTGTGCCTGTAGTAAAATCTACTTGGAGCCAGTGCGCATCAGGAAATTGTTTTGCTAATACTTGGGTATGATCATATATAAGGCGATTTATCCGGTTTCTTTTGCTTTTGTAGAAGTTTTGGGCTTGTTCATGGAGTAAAGTCGTGATCTTTTCTGGCTGGAAAGGCTCCATATCTTGCGGGGTTATTGTAGGATAAAAAGCTAACACTCGCACACAGTCATAGGCTATATTTTCTGCATCTTCTGGCTTGCTATAACGGCTCACGAGTCCGAGCAGAAGATCATATAGCATGTTAGAAAGGTCCACTTGGAGGCGATCGCCAAAGAGCGCACTTCTTCGCCGGGCATAAATAGCTTTACGCTGATAGTTCATCACTTCATCATATTCTAAGAGGCGTTTTCTAATGCCAAAGTGATTGCGTTCTACTTGCATCTGGGCGTTTGTGAGAGTACGGGTGACCATCTTACCCTGAATAGACTCATCTTCTTTGAATTTGAGGAAGTCCATCCACTTACTCATGCGCTCGTAGTTAAAGAGTCGTAGAAGGTCATCTTCTAAGGAGGCAAAAAACTGGGAGGATCCGGGGTCTCCCTGCCTTCCCGAGCGACCTCGCAGCTGATTATCAATGCGGCGTGCCTGATGATGCTCACTACCTATGACAGCGAGCCCCCCCAATTCCGCCACCCCAGGCCCTAGTTTGATATCGGTACCTCTCCCAGCCATGTTCGTGGCGATAGTTACGGCCCCTCTCAAGCCTGCTTGCGCCACAATTTCCGCTTCTCGCTCATGATGCTTGGCATTCAACACATTATGAGGAATGCCTGCAAGCTTTAGCATCCGACTGAGGAGCTCGGAGGTTTCTACCGAGGTTGTTCCCACAAGTACCGGCCTTCCTATTTCATGAAGGCGCTTGATTTCTTCTATTATGGCGTTGTATTTGGCGCGTTGGGTACGGAATAGGATAGTTTCATAGTCCTTGCGTATCACAGGCTTATTAGTGGGGATGACTACCACATCCAGCTTATAGATATCATAGAACTCTTTAGCCTCTGTCTCAGCTGTACCTGTCATGCCTGCTAGCTTGTGGTACATACGGAAGTAGTTCTGGAGGGTGATAGTAGCCCAAGTCTGCGTAGCTCCTTCCACCTTTACGCCTTCCTTTGCTTCAATCGCTTGATGTAAGCCTTCAGAATAGCGTCTTCCAGGCAGTATCCGACCTGTGTGTTCATCTACAATGAGTACCTGCCCATTCATGACTACATAGTCCACATCTCTCTCATAGAGCACATATGCACGAAGGAGCTGCTGAATAGCATGAAGTTTCTGCGCCTTCTCTGCATAGCTACGGTACAGAGCTTCTTTTTTCTCGGCTTTTTGAATAGGAGCGAGGGAGGGATCTCCATCTATCTCAGAGAGCTGAGAAGCTAAATCTGGTAAGGTGAAGAGGGTAGGGTCCTCGCCATATTGAGCTATTCTTTCTATTCCTTTGTCTGTAAGCTCTACAGAATGATTTTTCTCATCTACTACGAATAAAATGTCCTCATCTACCTCTGGCATACGGCGAGCATTATCCTGGAGGTAAAAAGCCTCAGCCTTTTCTAGTATCGGCATGATGCCCGGCTCTGCTAAGTACTTCAGGAAAGGACGATACTTAGGAGTAGTCCTGTGAATGCGTAGGATAAGCTTACCTCCCTCCTCGGGCTTAGTTTTACCTTCCGTGATGAGCTTTTTAGCCTTATGGAGGGTCTCTTGAGAAGCTCTCCGCTGCTCCTGAACAAGCCTTTCAACCAGCGGCTTGAATTGCCTGTAGAGATGGTCATCACTGTATTGGACTGGGCCTGAGATGATGAGAGGCGTTCGTGCTTCATCAATCAAGACAGAGTCTACTTCATCCACGATGGCATAATGATGCTCGCGTTGGACAATCTGTTCGGGGGAGGTAACCATATTGTCTCTCAGATAATCAAAGCCAAACTCATTATTCGTACCATAGGTGATATCAGCTTGATAGGCTCTCTTACGGCCCTCAGAGTGGGGCTCATAGTAATCTATGCAGTCTACCCGAAGGCCATGGAAAGCAAGAAGCGGTCCATTCCACTCTGCATCACGCTTTGCAAGGTAGTCATTTACTGTGACGATGTGCATGCCCAGTCCTGTAAGCCCATTGAGGTAAGCTGGGAGGGTGGCGACTAAGGTTTTCCCCTCTCCAGTAGCCATCTCAGCAATCTTTCCTTCGTGGAGTACAATACCCCCCATAAGTTGAACATCATAATGAATCATCTTCCATTCCATTTCATGCCCTCTTACCTTCCAGATATTGGGCCAGATTGCCATGCCGTCTTCTATCTGGATATGGCTGTACTGCCGAGCCATCTCATAGTCCCATTCAGTAGCGGGGACAACCAGCCGTTTATTCTCAGTGAGGCGGCGCGCTGTCTCTCTTACGATGGCGAAAGCCTCTGGTAGAAGTTTTCTCAGTATAGCCTCTAATTGCCGGTTTCTTTCTACGCGTAGCTGATCTAAGCGTTCAAATAAGGCTGCTTGTTGCTTTATCTCTCCTTCCTGGATAGCCTGTTGAATAGCAGCCTCCACCTCCTGCCACTGCTGCTGTATAGGAGCCATGGAGGCTCGTATAGACTCCCGCAGCGAAAAGGTCCGCTCCCGTAGCTGCTGGTCCGTAAGGTCCCTCAGCTTAGCATAAATCTGATTTATCTCTTCTACGATAGGGCGAAGGCGAGCTATATCCCTTTCTCTTTTGCTGCCCAATAGACGCACAATCCATTTCAGCATAAGCGTAAATAGAAGCACAAAGATAGCTACTTCCCAAGGGAAGCCTTAAGAGATTGGGTAGAGCTTTCTCCTTTCTTAGTCTACTCCCTTTACTTATACAAGTTAGCTTTGCAGGCTGTGAGACACCTCAGTATCGCCTACGGTGTAGGGCTATCCCTTTTATTCTCTCAGCAAGTAAGCTTACAAGCAGGCCCTATGCTAGGGTACGCTCAATATAGAGAAGTAGCTATCTGGCTGCAAACTACAGGACCTGCCACGGTAAAAATTGAATATACGGATACCCTCTATCCAAAGGTCAAGTATCAAACCTCCCCCCAACATACTACCGAAGAACGAGCTTATACAGCTATTTTTCGTATAGGTCCTCTTCAGCCGGGAAGAGTATATGCCTATGCCATTTACATAAATGATAAGCCCGTAAAGCTCTCTTATCCCACCTATTTTCGCACGCTCAGCCAGTGGAAGTGGCGGTCAGCTCCCCCTAACTTTCGGTTTGTTATAGGTAGCTGCGCTTATGTGAATGACTCTCTGTATGACCGCCCCGGTGAGCTGTATGGAGGGGAATACGAGATTTTCCAATCCATAGCTAACCAGAAGCCCGACTTTATGCTATGGCTGGGAGATAACGTATATCTAAGAGAGTCAGACTGGAATAGCTTTTCGGGTATTGTTGCACGCTATACGCACACCCGAAGTCTGCCACAAATGCAGCCCCTTCTTAGTATTTGTCCACACTATGCAATATGGGATGACCATGATTTCGGTCCAAATGACTCAGATAGAGGCTTCTGGGCGAAAGATTGGACTAAGCGCGCTTTCACTTACTTCTGGGCAAATCCCTCCTATGGAGTTCCGCAAGCGCCGGAGGGAATCTCCTCCTTCTTTGAGTGGAGTGATGTAGAGTTCTTTCTGCTAGACTGTCGTACTTATCGTGCCCCTAACAAGCGTATTACAGGGGAACGTACTATGCTTGGTAAGGCCCAGTTAGAATGGCTAATAGATGCCCTCAAGTCCAGTCGGGCAACCTTCAAATTCGTGGCTTGTGGCAGCCAAATTCTCAGTACAACCACAGGATATGAAAACTTCATCAATTATCCTGAAGAGCGAGAACTTCTTCTCAAGCGGATAGAGGAGGAGCGTATTCCAGGTGTCATATTCCTGACAGGGGATAGACATTTCTCTGAGATTTCCGTGATGAAGTTAGGAAATGGTCAAAAGATATATGATATCACCGCCTCCCCACTCACAGCGGGACCTTTCCGAGGAGCTTCTGAGAAAGATAAAAACCCCCTACGCATAGAAAGAACCCTTACAACTCAACGGAATTTTCTCCTCCTGAGCGTGACAGGACCCGAAAGGTCTCGGCAGCTCTCCATCAAGGCTTATGACAGCAAAGGCACATTATTGTGGGAAGAGACAATACACAGCCGAGAGCTACAGCCACAAGATTAGATAACATCAATCCAAACACCCACATAAACAAGCCTTCCTATGTAAGGAGCCCCGTACGCCTGAAAGAAACGGTAGTTGAGAAGGTTAGTGCCTCCTATTTTATAGGTAATCTCTGACCTATTAGCAGGACGCCAGCTAATCTGAGCATCTAATGTACCATAGCCGGGCACATAACCTGTGAACTGGGGAGAGCCCTCAAACCAGAAACCATGTATCCATCGCCAGTTTATAGCAAAGCCTATGTATCGTATATCTCTGCCCAGGAGGGGAATTACTAAGTCCCTAGCACTTAGCCCTATATTATACTTATGAGGAGGTGTATTGAAGGCAGGTATAATAGGATCGTCATGAGGTGGAATTTCTCGGAAGACCCTCCTACCCCAGAGCCGATTTAGTGCTCGCGCTATATCGTTCATTTGCGCTCCACCTTTGTTCAGGATAGCCCAGGTATAACTTCCCGAAAATGTATATTTCTTGGCAAAGTAGTAATATAACCCTAAGGAGAAGCCCTGGGTAGTTACGATATCTGTGGCATTTGCAGAGAGGCGATATATCTGGACAGGACGCCCTGTAACTAAGTCAGGAATGGTAGAAACTAGGCGAAAGCCTAAAAAATTCCAGTACCAACTGAAGAAATAGCCTGCATCTATGAAGAGCCTTTCCTTCCAGATGCCCTTATAGCCTATTTCTAAGGTGCGTAAGCGCTCAGGTCGCACCCCAGGAACATAGATAGGGCGCAGATAGTTAGTATCTCCCGTAGCGGTGAAGTTGTATAGGTTTTCCAGAGGGATAATATTCCCCATGCCTTCATAATTTCCTTTGAGAATTGCGCGACCTACATTGTAGTACAGGTACTGATCTTGCAGGGTGGGATAGCGCAGAGCAGAGGTGTAAGCTAAGCGTAAAGTATGGAACTTCTTGATGTCATAAGTCATCATGAGAGCAGGGGAATAGATAAAGTTTCTTCTCAGCGCATTCCTTACTTTTTCAAGGGAGAAACGCTCAAGCACATTTTTTTCTTCCACAAAGTTTTGCTGGGCGTCTGCACGGAGAGCAGCCCCTAACTTTAGCCGTTCATTAGAGAGCCAGCGCGTATCTAAATGGGCAAATGCGCCCCATTCATACAGCGTTATTCGTCTGTAGCCTAAAGCGGGGTTGGTAGGGTCTATGAGCGTATCTGCGAAGATAGTACCATAGGATTTGGGGAGGTACTTACGATAGTTAGCCCCCCAATTCAGCATGATGCGGTCTGTGGCTTTCCACTGATGCCCCCCTTGGAAGTGAATAAGCGAAGAGTTATCTACGAAGCG
>JANXCJ010000031.1 GCA_025060275.1 Bacteroidia bacterium
TAGCTAAGGAGCTACCCGAAGTATCTCCCGACGGGATGAGATATACCTTTGAAATCCATCCTGCGGCGCGTTGGGATAATGGCGAACCTATTACAGGCAAAGATGTAGAGTTTTCCTTCAAGGTTATCAAAAATCCTCTCGTAGATTGTGCCCAACTTAGGCCTTACTATGAATTTGTAGAGGATGTAGTAATAGACCCCAAAAACCCCAGAAGATTTACAGTAATCACTAATCAGAAGTACATGCTTGCCCTCTCCTCTATAGGCACTGCCTACATTCTGCCTCGCTATGTATATGATCCTGAGAATCTCATGGAAAAGTATTCTATTCGGCAGCTCAATAGAGAAGCCAATAAACTCCGAAATGACCCTAACATTCGGCGCTTCGCCGAAAGGTATAATAGTATGCAACGCGAGCCTAAGGACATAATAGGATGTGGTCCTTACTTATTAGAAGAATGGGTAACAGGGCAGCAGGTCATTTTCAGGCGCAAGCCCAACTGGTGGGCAGATACGCTTCAGGGAGTAGCTTATGAAGCTTATCCTGAGAAGCTTGTCTATCGTGTAGTGAATGACCCCAATACAGCTATCACCTCACTAAAAGCACAAAAATTAGATGTAATGAGCGGAATCCCTGCAAAAGATTTCGTAGAACTTAAGAAAAATCAGTCTTTCCTCACGCACTTCAGGTTAGAAACCCCTCCCATGTTTGCTTATTCTTATATCGGTCTGAACATGAGGCCCCAAGGTCGTGCCCCTATCTTTACAGAAAAGCAGGTACGCCGAGCCCTGGCGCACCTGGTAGATGTAGATATGATTATTCGGAAATTCTCCTATGGTTTAGCGCAGCGGGTTACGGGGCCTCTCTATCCTATGCACCGAGGCTCTTACAACGATACCCTCAAGCCTATTCCTTACGATCCGCAAAAAGCTGCACAGCTCTTGGATGAAGCGGGCTGGAAGGACCAAGATGGTGATGGAGTGCGTGAAAAAGTCATAGAAGGTAAAACCATTCCCTTAGCTTTTGATATCTTAGTAAACGCTGGAAATGAGGTTCGTCTCCAAATAGCTCAGATTATCAAGCAAGAAGCCGAAAAAGTGGGCATGAAAGCGAATATAGTATCGTTAGACTGGTCTATATTCTTGGAGAGAACCAAAAAACATGAATTTGATGCATATATTGGAGGGTGGGTAGGAAGCCACAATCCTCAAGACCTCAAGCAGATATGGCATACAAATAGCTGGGCGGAGGGAGGCTCAAATTATGTAGGTTTCGGAAATCCCGAGACCGATGCTATCATAGAAGCAGTGCGTAGAGAGTTAGATAAGGATCGGCGTGATTCTCTTTACAGGCTTTTCCACAAGATTGTATATGAAGAGCAGCCCTACATATTTCTGTCTTGTCCCCTTGAGAGAATTGCCATACATCGCCGCTTTCGGAATGCCTATGTAAGTGCGATACGCCCAGGGTACTTTCCTGCAGGTTTTTGGACTCCGCAAAATCTCGTTCGTTACGGGAAAGTAGCCGCTCTTAAGTAAGGTATGGGGGCCTATCTTTTGCGGCGGGTAATTTTCTTTATACCCACTCTTTTTCTGATTACACTACTCTCTTTCATAATAAGCCAGTCAGCCCCCGGTGATCCTGTGGAGCAAATGCTAAGCGGAAGGGCAGGAGGGGGAGGCGAGCAGTTGGCAGAAAGACAGGCTAACCAGCGAGCTTATTTAGAAAAGCGGCGAGAATTAGGATTAGACCTTCCTATATTCTATTTTAGTATTGCTCCTTTGGCTGAGCCTGAGACGCTTCATCGCATACCCCAAGTAACCGTCCAGGAGGCGCTAAGACGCTTAGTCTATAAATTCGGAAACTGGCAGGCAGTGGAAAGTTACTATAAAGCAGTCAGGCGTTTAGACTCTGCTTTTTATGCTTCCTTTGCTGACACGCACTGGAAAGGCAATCAAACTGAAGTACAAGCGCTCCTTACCCTCCTACCCCAAGAAAAGAATTACCAAGAGATTCTCTACAAGCTTAGACAACTGGAACAGCGAATTATCCCCTCTCTTATGCCTTTTTACAAACAGGTGTGGAACACCGTTTCTGCTATGCCCGAAGAAGCTCAGAGATGGAAAGTGTATGTTCCTACTATTCACTGGTATGGTACAGCAAATCAGTATCATCGCTGGCTAATGGGCCTTCTAAGAGGCGACTTTGGCACTTCTTACCAAGATAAGCGCCCCATAGCAAAGAAGTTAGCAGATGCAGTGCGCTGGTCACTTGTGATAAATTTTATCTCCATCTTACTAGCTTATTTGATTGCCATACCCTTAGGGGTGATCTCGGCTGTTCGCAGAGGTTCTTTACAAGATCGCTTTATTAGCATTAGCCTATTTATGCTGTATTCCCTGCCTAACTTCTGGGTAGGAACTATGGCGATTATGTTTCTATGTGGGGGAGATTACTTATCTATCTTCCCGCCTGGAGGGGTACAGAGCACAGAGCACTCTCCAGAGTGGCCACTTTTACGTAGGATTACCGATTGGACTTATCACTTGATTTTACCTGTGATTGTTTACACCTATGGGTCTTTGGCTTTCTTAAGCCGGCAGATGCGCACAGCTTTATTAGAAAATCTTCAACAAGACTACGTTCGGACAGCTCGTGCTAAAGGGCTCTCCGAAAAAATCGTTATCTGGAAACATGCTTTCCGAAACTCTCTTATCCCCATAATTACCCTGTTAGCTTCGGTTTTCCCTGCTATGATAAGTGGCTCTGTGATTTTAGAGACAATTTTTTCTATACCTGGCATGGGTCTTCTTAGCTATGGAGCTATGATAGCGAGAGATTATCCCGTTATTATCTCTGTATTTACTATCGGTGCTGTGCTTACGCTAGTGGGTATTCTTATAGCTGATGTCCTGTACGCAGTGGTAGACCCTCGCATTACCTACACGAAAAGATGAAAAAAGAAGCTAAGATTTCGTATTCGCCCCGCGCAAGGGCTTGGGAGGCATTTCGGCAGAATCGTCCTGCCTATTACTCTCTATGGGTGGTGGGAATCTTAGCTGTGATAGCTATTTCAGCGGACTTTTTAGCCTATAACAAGCCTATAATAGCTTCATACCAGGGAGAAATTATATGGCCCATTTTTAGGGATTATGAGGAGAAATGGTTTGGACTCAAGCTGTGGACTCCAGAGTTGCGCAAGGCAGATTGGCGTAGTTTAGAGTTAGAGTGGGCTGTTTGGCCCCCCGTCCGTTATGCCCCAGAAGAGCTAGACCTAAGGAATGCTCCAGCAGTAAGCCCTTTCGGAGAACAGATTATTCGGAACGCCGCAGAGCGTCATTACTTAGGCACCGACAACTTGGGACGAGATTTACTGAGCGGGCTAATCCATGGTACTCGTATATCCCTCACCGTAGGGCTGGTATCTATGGGCATATCCGCAATCATAGGAATATTATTAGGGGCTTTGGCGGGATATTTCGGCGATACTTCTCTGCAGGTTAGTCGGGCTACACTATGGACGGGCAGTATAGGAGTCTTATTAGGACTTTTCTATGGTTTTTATTTACGCCGCTATGCTTTGGGGGAGGCCTTAGGTGAGAGCTTTCTTGCTTTCTTAGCGAGCCTGATAGAGTCCCTTCTATGGTTTGCAGGGGTGGTGGGAATATGCTGGCTCCCTTCTCGTATTCTTAAGAAGACGCGATGGGGGGCTCATAGAGTACACCTCTGGGTAGACCTTACAATAAGCCGGATTATAGAAGTGATGATCTCCTTGCCTACTACGCTTCTTATATTCACCGTAGCTGCGGTCGCTAAACCCAGTCTATTCTTAGTAATGGCTGTTATAGGGTTGACCTCATGGACTGGTATTGCTCGCTTCATGCGCGGAGAAATGCTAAAAGTGCGGAGTTTAGACTATATTCAAGCTGCGAGAGCACTGGGCTATTCAGATTTACGGATAATGTTTTTGCATGCGCTTCCCAACTCGCTAGCGCCTGTGCTTGTATCTATTGCTTTTGGGATAGCTTCTGCGATACTCGTGGAGTCAGGTTTGAGTTTTTTGGGAATAGGGGTACCTCCTACCACGGTCACTTGGGGTTCGCTTTTGTCGGCTGCCCGTAGTGCTACGAATGCTTGGTGGCTAGCGATTTTTCCGGGTATGGCGATTTTTATTGTCGTAACCCTCTTCAATATTTTGGGAGAGGGGTTTAGAGATGCTATTGATCCTCGGCTTCAAGCTCGTTGAGTTTAGCAGGATTACTCATAATAGTAGGATGGGCTTTTCTCCTTCTTATATGGTTACTTCGCTTCCCAATTGAGAAGGTCTATAAGCCCACCGCAGGGGTATTTGTGTGGATAATCAGCAGGACACTTTTGCGTTTTTTCTTAGGACTTTTCGCGGTCCTGTGGTGGGAAAGTACGAAGCGGGCAGATAAAACCTCCTTTTTTTCTGTAATCGTGGCACAAGCGGGGTGCAAAGAAGCATGGCAGGCAATACCTACACTAACCCGAAAAATATTACGCCTAAAAGCACGAGTTGGACTCATCGTAGCAAAGCGGCGAGAGGCTTATTGGGCTATTCCACCTACCGAAGATAGTGCGCTCTTCTTCTTGCTTTGGAGAGAGCTTGCTTCTGCTATACCCTCCCAAAATACCCCCTCATTAGCAGAACCTGTCTATATGACTTTGCGTCCTTACTTAGGAAATCTCACCCAAGTCATATGGATAGGACACTTTAGTTCGCCTCTGCCACTACTTAGGGAGCTACCCATGTTCATACTTCCCTTATGCGGAAGCACCCCTCCAACATCGGGGGTATCTATCTTAACCTCTGCAGAATCGTTCTCACCGCTTTTAGCGATTTCTTCTCGCATAGCTGCTAAAACTATCTTAACCTCTGCAGAATCGTTCTCACCCTTGACTTCTCCTTGGGAAGAAGAGACTTGGTATGCCCTACTCTTTTTTCTCAGCGGTTCTCTCCTCCTCCTCATGGAGATAGTTCTCTACCTCACGAGGAAGTACTTGCCCTTTAGCCATAAGAAGAAGCTCCTCCACCAGCGGATTCAGCTGGCGTAGCTTCTCCCATCTCTCCTGGGAAGTTTGGTAAATAGAGGCCTCTGAAAAAGCCTCAGGTTTCAAGACAAGAGATACTTTCACAGCTCTATTTCTCAAACTCTCTTTGAGAAAATCTTCTAAATACCTGCGACCTTCTTCAAGAAGCTGTACATGTCCCACAGAAGGCACCCACACAGAAAGGACAGGACTCTGTATCTCATACGCATTGGAACGTATAAAAGAAACCAACTGTAAATTTCCTTCACGCAAGGAGAGGTACTTATTCAGTGCTGCCTGCCACCTTTCAGATGTGAGCGGCTCGTCTTCAGAGGGGGTTAGGACTTTTTTTTTACTTCTTCTAAATTACGAGCACGAAAAAGTGCTTTTTCTGGCTTCACAACTTGCGAGCTGGGAGTAGGAGAAGAGAGCGCTGGCTCCCCAGCAGTAGAACGCGCAGAGCTCGGTAGAGGAATAGTAGAGGGAGCTTGGAGCGCCATCGGAAGAAGAGCGATCTTGAGAAGGGTAGTCTCTAAGACGATTTCAGGAGAACGGCTATATTGCTGGCGCCTTTCCCCTTCCAACAGGAGGTCTATACCATGAATAAGAAAAGCCTCACTGTAAGCTTCACTCTCCTGGATGTATCGCTGTCTGTAATGGGGTGGCACACTCTCACTCAGGGCTTGCGGTTCATACTTCGCTACCAAGAGATTGCGGAAATGTTCCAATAGCCCCTGCAGTAGGGTAGAGGCATCATAGCCTGATTTCAAGTAAGCATGAAGCGTCTGAAGGGCAGCCTCTCCCTGCCACTGGCGAAGCTCTTCACCCAGCTTGAAGTAAGCTTCGTAGTCCAGTGTCTCTAATACCTGGAGAATAGCTTCGTAGGTCAGCTGCCCGCCTGTACGACTGACCAGCTGATCAAAAAGACTTAGAGCGTCTCGTAAGCCCCCTTCAGCTTTTATTGCTATCAGGAAAAGGGCAGCTGTTTCCGCATGGATATTTTCTTTCTCCGCTACTTTCCGAAGGTGATTAGCGATCTCCTCGGTGGATATGCGCTTGAAGTCAAATCGCTGGCACCTTGAGAGAATAGTAGGGGGTATTTTGTGCTTCTCGGTAGTGGCTAATATAAAAAGTGCATGAGGAGGCGGCTCCTCCAAAGTCTTCAGAAAGGCATTGAAGGCTGCTGTAGTAAGCATGTGGGCTTCGTCTATGATATATACTTTATAGCGTCCTTCAGGAGGGGCGAGATAGACCTGGTCTGTAATAAGGCGTATATCATCTACACTATTGTGAGAAGCTGCATCCAGTTCTATAAGATTCAGGGACTTACCCTCTGAGAATCGTCTGCAAGAGGAGCATTCTCCACAAGGATCACCTTCAGGGGTAAGCTGAGTACAATTCACCGCTTTAGCCAAGATGCGGGCACATGTCGTTTTCCCCACCCCCCGAGGTCCGAAGAAGAGATAAGCATGGGCTACACGCTGATGCCTGAGAGCATTCCGGAGGGTATTGACTACGAAAGGCTGCCCTACTACCTCAGAGAATGTGCCGGGCCTATACTTGCGAGCTGAGACTAAGTATGCCACTCAACAAAGCTACACGTTCAAAAAGATTTTTTCATGGTTTGTTGGGTAGTTCCCATATTTGCCTTGTGGCGGTGCAGGATAAGTATGAGGATAGGGAACAGAGGGGTATCTTATGGAGAAAGTTTTGCTTTTTAGTCAAGGTAGGAATAATAGGAATAGGCTGGGCGCAAGAAGGCTTCCTTCATCTACGAGTAGTTTCATCTGAAAACCAACCGCTTCCTTATGCGATTGTCTCTTTCATAGGCTCAGCCCGCCAAGAGATAGCAGACTCTACTGCACAACTTTACCTGAAGCTACCTGTGGGGCGCTACCGCCTAAAAGTATCCCATGTAAATGCTAACCCTGTAGAAACAGAAGTATGGATTCAGAAAGGCGCTACTACTGCCCTTACCATAGCCCTTCCTACTCGAGAGGTACTTACAGACTCTGTAGCTATAAAAGATACTCGTACGCTTCCTACTACTTTACCTGTTACACCTTTTCTCCAACCTATTCCAATTCGCACGGAAGCCCTGCGTTTCATGCCCTCTCCTAAACCTGACATAGAGAGTCGCCTTGTACTTATGGGAGCGCTCTCTTCCAGTGAGTTATCATCCCAATACCGCGTGCGTGGAGGAAACTTTGATGAAAACCTTGTCTATGTGGGAGAAGTAGAGATTTACCGCCCCTTTTCGGCTCGCAGCGGTCAGCAAGAAGGGCTTGGATTTACAAATCCCGCTCTCTTAGAAGAGGTTTTTTTCAGCACGGGGGGATTTGAGGCTCGCTTTGGTGATAAACTCTCCTCTGTCTTACAGGTTACTTACAAACGTCGTGAGCGACCTGAACGCACGATAGAGATTGGGCTTATGACACAAAGCTTATCTTTTAGTGGGAAAGTAGGTTCTATATATTACACTTTAGGAGGAAGGCGATTTACTTTAGGGTATCTCTTACGCACTTTACCTGTAAGAGGGCAATACCGCCCTGTTTTTTATGACGGGCAAGCGTATCTATGCTGGGTTCGCAAGGACACTACGGGACGAGAGGTTTGGCGCATAGAGGCTATTAGTATTGGGCTTCTCAATCGGTATAGGCTTTTTCCTCAGACTGGAGAAGCTACCTTCGGCCTCATCAATGCAGCATTTCGTGTGCAGTTATACTTTGTAGGCACAGAAGAGCTACGGTACAGGACGGGACAGCAAGCTATCTCTATTACTTGGCGCCCATCACCTTACTTCCGACTTAGCCACCATTTCAGCTATTTTGGCAGCTTAGAGGATGAAATAGTAGATGTAGAAGGTGCCTACCTCCTCGGGGAAGTGCAAACGGACTTAGGAAACGAGCTATACAACGAAATCACAGTACTGCGGGGAGCAGGTAGCCAAATTCGCCGAATTCGCAACTATTTAGACATTCATACGCTGTATGGAGAGCAACGAGGTGAGTGGTTTTGGGATTCTTCTCTTCGGCACCGCTTAGCATGGGGGTTGAGACTACAAGCAGAATCCTTCACAGACCAAGTATATGAATGGAGTGCCATAGACTCAGCCGATTATGTCAGAATGGACGAGCGCTACTTTGCCTTTCAGAGTTTTCACAATAGGAGAGCCTTAGGATTTGTGCAGCAGGGCTTTCGGTGGGGGAAATGGCGCATAGAAGCAGGGCTTAGGGGACATCATAGTACTGCAAATCGGCAGTTCTTACTCTCACCTCGTTTTCAGCTTCTCTATCAGCCGAATGACCGAATTCAGTATAGGATGGGGATTGGACATTATGCGCAGCCCCCTTTTTATCGGGAGCTGAGAGGAATAGACTATGTGCTCATTCCCACTCTACGAGCCCAGCAGAGCCTGCAGGCTGTGATTGGGATGGATTATCGCTTTTCGCTTTGGAGTCGCTCTTTCAAGTATTTTGCAGAAGTGTATGCGAAATGGCTCTGGGACCTCATCCCCTACGAGATAGAGAATGTCCGCCTACGCTATTATGGAATGAATGGGGTAAGAGGCTATGCATATGGATTAGACATGCGGTTAAATGGTGAATTCTTAGCGGGGGTAGATTCATGGGTCGCATTAGGAATACTCTCTACACGGGAGCAAATCCCCAAGGTAGGATGGATGCGTCGTCCCAGCGATCAGCGTGTAAGTTTTGCTTTTTATGTACAGGATGAACTCCCAACTAATCCCCTATACAAAATGACCTTACAATTTATCTTTGCCACGGGTACTCCTTTTGGAGTACCGCGCCGTTTAGCCGCCCGCACTATTTTCCAAATGCCTTTTTATAACCGGGTAGATATGGGGCTTAGCCGATTCTTTCCGATTGATAAGAAGTACCTTAGGTCTCTCTGGATAGGGCTGGATATCTTCAATTTGTTTCAGCGCTACAATGTAGTTAGCTATCAGTGGATAGCAGATGTATATGGGATAAGATGGGCTGTTCCGAATTACCTTTCTGCTCGGCTAGTGAGCTTGCGAGTGATAGGAGAGCTCTGAATAAGACAGGCTGCAATCGCTATAGCTACTGCATCCGTGGCATGTTCGTTAGCAGGTAGAGAATACGGAGGAATAAGATAGTGATGAAGAACGGCTGCTACTTGCTCCTTGGAGGCATGGGCATTACCAGTAAGGACCTTTTTTATTTGCACTGCGGGGAGACTTATAGGAAACTTCCGATCCAGCGAAAGCAAAACACCTGCTACTAAGCCCTTCACAGTACCTAAGAGAAGAGCACTACGAATGCTTTTGCCCACAAAAGGCTCCTCTATGTAGAGGGCAGCCGCCGGGTCACACGTAATGAGAATTTCCCTAAGCCATGTGTAAGCCTTACTTAGCCTCTCTTCTACCTCTCCCCTTCTGAGCTGTATGAAGGAAGTACGCTTGAGGTGAAATTTCATCGGCAACTCTTGCTGAACCTCAGCAAATCCCAGCCCACAGCTGCCTATATCTAAACCTAACCAGCTTGTACTCACCAGACTCGCACTCCCCACATGGTTACATCATCTACCTGCTCACCCTCACCTGAGTAATCCTTCCATTCCTTCCAGCGTATGTTAAAGAGAGCACGGCGGCGAGGCATAGAAGACTCATGAAGGGTCTCCAAAAGAAACTCCTTCAATTGTTTTGTACCAAACCGTTTCCCAGCAGGTCCGCCTGACTGATCTACTACCCCATCGGTGAAGAGGAAAAAAGTATCCCCCGGTTCCAGTTGAATCTCACATTCTGTGAAGAATCTTTCTTCTTCTAACTGCTCTCCCCCGATGGATTTCTTATCTGGCTTGATTTCTTTCAACTCTGTAGCTTGAATGTAATAGAGAGGAAGGTTCGCCCCTGCATAGACGAGCTTGTAAGTACCAGGGAAATAGCGTACAAGGGCTATATCCATTCCATCCCGTGAAGGGGTTTCTTCTCCTTCTACATCCTGCCGCAAGATTTGCCTTACGCCTATATGGAGGTCATGCAGGATTTGTGCGGGGGAATAGACTTGCCCTTTATTGATAATCTGATCCAGTAGGATACTACCGATAAGAGATATAAAGGCTCCTGGAACTCCGTGTCCCGTTCCGTCCGCTACCACGATAAAGTAACTATCTCCCGCACTGCTGAACCAGTAAAAGTCCCCTCCTACCCCATGCCGGTCCCTAGGACGCCATATGATGAAATAGTTGTCTTTACCTAAATACTTATCTAACAGGGAGTCTGCGGGAAGGATATTTTTTTGCATGCGCTTAGCATAGCGGATACTTTCACGGATATCTCGCATTGCCTCCTCTAACTCATGTTTTTGCTGCTCTAATTGAATGTAAGCCTCTTGGAGACGTCTGGCGTAGGCTTGCTGTTCCTCTTCTATGACAGAAGCTGCTGAGGAAGCTAATGCCCGCACAAAGTTTACCTCATCTAACTGCCACTCTCGGCGGGTGTAGCGCTGCTCTACACTTATGAGCCCTACTGTATTAGCCCCCACTCGTATTATTCCGTCTAAAATACTGGCTACATTATTAGGCTTGAAGAGGGGAAGGGCTAGTTCTCTTGTGCGTAGGTCTGATAAGGCATCCACCACCGCAATTACATGCTCTCTCTCTAAGCTTTGAAAGTACATAGGATACAGAGAGCGACTTACTACGGTCCCTACCGCATGAGAATGGGTTTCTTTTTCTGCTACGGCTACACAGCGGGCGGTATTACCTTCTTCGTAAAGCCATAGACTCACTCTGTGAGCCTTCAAGGTTTGAAGGGCTATTTCTGCTATCACTTGAAAGGCCTTTTCTACATTTCCCTCCCGCAGAGCCGAATGCGCTGCGAGTAGAGAGAGAGCATTTTGCTGCTCCTTGAGGCGGAACTCTTGCTCTTTTTGCTCAGTGATATCAAAGAGCACATTTATGGTTTTTAGGAGTATGGGGCGCTTATCCGAGCGAGAACGGTCTAATACCGGCGTACTGGACATAATAGCCCAATAGGACTGCCTAAGTGCCCCGGTTAGTTCTACTTCTGCCTTCCATATCTGTCCAGAGAGCATGCTACGCCAGTGTCCCTGCAAAAGGACTAGAGGCTGTCTATCTGAGAAGAGTTTTCCATAATGCACATTTAGAATTTCCTCTGGTGGGTAGCCCAAAGCTTCTAAAAGGCTTTGCGAGGCATACGTTATATTCCCTTCTCCATCTGTCTCAAATAGCCATGCTGCATTATTGAGGGCCTCCAGCTGAGCGGACAAGCGCATTTGAGAAGCTCGGTAATTCTCATTACTTCTTCGCAGTTCCTCTGTATTCTCCCTTAGAAGTTGCTCTTGCTCTCGGGCTAACATAAGAGCACCCTGAATCTCTGCCTCCTGCTGCTTCTGGAGAGTAATATCAAAAGCTATGAGGATGTACTTATAGATTTGCCCATCTGCTTGCCTGACAGGGGTAATTGTTTGTTGAAGCCAAATTTCATCTCCGTAGCGGGTTCGGTAAGAAACGACCTCCTGCCATATTTCACCTGCCTTGAGGCGTTCAAAGAGTAGGTTTACTACATTTTCTTCTTCTGAGCGGCGTAGCTGTTTGTAGGGAAGCCCTAGTAAATCTTCTGTGGTAGCACCAAAGAGTCGCAAGAAAGGGTCATTCACATAAATGATACGACCTTCTGGATTCATCTCAGCTACGAGGGCTGCCGCATTGATAGCTGTAATCTGACCGCGGAGTTCAGCCTGAGTGCGACGCATTTCTTCTGCGGAAGCCTCTAATTCTTCTATGTTCTGCCTAAGTTCCTCTTCTAAAGCTTGTGCTTGATTTAGGTAAGACAGAAGCTCTTGTTCTACGAGCTTACGATGTCCCTGCTGAAGAAGAAGAGAGGCTACCCTAGCTAAAAGGGCAAGATATTCAGTGTCTCTCAAGGGTGCTTCAGAGAACCTCTCCACAAAGAATACCCCTGTATGTTCCTCATCCAGAAATATAGGAAACATCCATAAGGCATGGGAATGATGCTGTTTTAGATAGGTTTGAAGGGCAGGCACTTCGGGCAAATGCGGACCCGGAGAAGAAGAGAGATGCTTTCTTACCCACTGGGCTGCCTCTAACGGCAAATCTAAGCTATTAGAATGAGTAAGCAGGGAGGGGTCATACGCTTCTAAGCAGTGGAGTGAGTCTTGATTCTCTCCAAAGACCCAGAAGCTATACCGAGCTTCTGGGTCTAGGGTAGCAGCTACCTCACAGATAGCAGATAGCCCTTCAATTACGTCACCCTTTTGAAGCGCAGGCATCTTGAGGAGGGTTTGAAGGGTTTGACGCTGCCGCAGAAGCCTTTCTACCTCCTGGGTGTATTCTACCTGTAGGTGCGAATACTGCTGACGCAGACGGCTAAGCGAGCTCTCCACTTCTTCTAAGCGCCGTTGAGCCATCGCAAGAGCCCTTTCTAGCTCTTGCACTTTTTGCGTAAGGTCTGGAAATCTTATCAGAGAAAGGAGGCCCTTCCGGCTTTTACCCTTTCTATAGGGAAGGAAGAAGTATAAATAAGTCTCCCCCTGCACAGACACTTTACCTTGAGCTGCCTCACCCTTATCAAAGTATGTCTTCAATTCTAAACCGAGCTCACTGAGATTCTTCACTTCGCCTGCGAAGGGGAGCTGAAGGAAAAGATCATTTTTAAAGGAAAAGCTCTCATCTGGTGCAATCTCAGCAAGCGGGACAATATTCTGCAAGGCTCCGATTTCCAGCCGCAAGGCTTCCACCTGCTCAGTGAAGTGCTTCTCAGCCGCTTCAAGCTGCTGGAGAAGCTTCCGGTTTTCCTCTGTAAGTTTTTGAATATTTTGCTCTTGCTGTCGCTGAAAGCTAAATATCCCCTCCAATAAAGGGGCTGCCGGCCCTGCCGAAGAGAGATATTCACTAGATAAAGAGGGCGTCTTTTTTTCCGCTAAAGCCTCTAAAGTAGTAAAAGTCGCGTGCCAGCGGTGAAGAAGCTGATTGTAGCTCTGCACAAATAAGTTTAGGGGACC
This sequence comes from Bacteroidia bacterium, assembly GCA_025060275.1. Lineage (GTDB taxonomy): Bacteria > Bacteroidota > Bacteroidia > SpSt-205 > SpSt-205 > SpSt-205. The sequence continues at coordinate 13,083 of JANXCJ010000031.1, forward strand.
TTCATACGAAGGGATTTTTTCTCCTCGGGCGGCAGCTTCCATTATTTGGCGGAGTTGCTTAGACTCTTTTCTACCTATGAGGAGCAGAGCTATGATCCCTATTAGTCCTATTCCGCCGAGTATTACTGCTCCATAAAGCTTAGCTTTTTGAGTCTGTTGATCATAGACTGCTTGAATGAGAGAAGATTCTTTTTTGAGATATTCATGAAAGCGCTGTATAGCTGTTTCTGCGGCTGCTATAAGAGCGGGATTTTCCATCTGGTACTGCTCAAATACGATAAAGTAATCCGTTTTCTCCTCACTTTTCTCCAAAGCTCTTCGCCAGCCTGTGTGCCGCTTCTCAAGGAGAAGAAGGCGTTCTACCAGCTCACGGAAAAGAGGTATCTGCCTCCCATGAGAAAGAGAAGCCTCAAGGGACTTAAGGACTTCCTTGATATCAACATGGCGAAGGAGAGCAGGAGGAAGGGGCTGCCCACCTAACCTCTCCAGCAGAAGAGAGCGTAGTCGCATCTCTTGGATCCATAGAGCTATCTCTACTCTTAGAAGAATTTGCTCAGCTTCTCGGACCTGATGAAGCTCACGAGAGGTCTCTTTTTCTAGCTTCTTCAACCATAGGCCCCAGAACACGCCCCCTAAGCCTATCAGAAGCATCCAAACTATCGCTATAGTTCGTAGTCGGCTTATCCCAGCCATCTTTACTAAAATACAAAAAACTTCGCTCTGGCTTAGAACTCTCGCTTAAGACTAGCGAGGAAACGCACTGTTCCTATCCGAGACTCCTCTATAGGCCAATACACTTCTAACCCAATAGGCAGCCTCATAATATAAAACCGAACACCTGTACCTACACTCATCAAGAAAGGACTTTTAAAGGCTTGTACGGATATGACTAAGGGCGGACGATAGATGTACTCAGCATCTATGGGATTTTTCTGAGAGAAAGGATTGCCTGTAGTCCATGTGGTAGCAAGATTGTATCCTACCTGCCACTCAAAGTTGTAGATGGGACGAGTAGGAAGGGAAGGCACTTTTCGCCAGGCAAAGAGAGGCATGCGCAATACCACAGAACTAAGGAGAAGATACTTACCCCGCCGCGCATGATAGGGAAAGCCTGGTAGGAAGACATACTCATTAAGATAATAGGAGCCCATGCCTCCGAGTAGAGGGATTTGATTACGATTTTCAAATTCATAATTTACCCAATCGGGCACCCCTCCCAGCAAGAAGAACCTTCCCTTATTTCCCCCTGCAGCGCCTAATCCGCGCATATGAACTACCATGCGCTGACCTACTGGCTGAAACCTTTCCATCTGCATCATAATCAGAGGAAAGCGCCAATTGTCCTTTTCTCTGTAGCCCTCTATTCGTAGCATGGCTTTCCAGCCCTTCCATGTGAAGCGTTCTCGCTGGATAAGCTGAGAGTAGCTCAAAGAGAGCACACCTCCCAGCCAATTGCCTGAAGCAGAGAGGTCTTGATCATCCGTATTTTGCATATCATATCGGCTAAAATGCATGCCTAAAGCCGCACCCTCCAGCGCAAGGGTAGAGGATAAAATATACCGAAGACCTATTTTTCCATGCCAGGTATTGTTACGCAAGGAAACTTGGTAGCGACGGGCAGGGAAGAAATGGCTCTGTTTCGTAAGCTGCACAAGGGGCTGCCAACGACTACGATAACGCGTATAGCTTAGCTGAAGCTCTGAGCTTCTTAGGTCTATGTACGGTGTCCAAAGAAACTTCCACTCATGATCGGCTTGCCAGTCTCTGATGGTTGCCTGCACTTGCCATCCCAAGCGCATAAGGGGATGCAAAACGGGCTCCATTTGAAGCTCCCAAAGAAGCCAATGATACGGTACCATACCAGCAGGCTTGATAGAAGGAACTAGGAAAGAGTCTCTGGAGGGCTTCTCTGGTGGGCGTATGCGCTTTCTACGAGAAGGACGACTTACCTCTTCGTCAAAGAGATAGAAAGGTCTGTGAGATTCTCTCAGGCTATCTGTAGAAGTATCAGGCTTTGTAGGGGATGGTATAAGCCTTGTAGTGCGATAAGTTCCTAAGTAAGAAGCTTTTCGTTGAAGGCGAAATTGCACTACCTCGGCAGCAGACAGAGAGGGAAACACAGCCCCAGGCTGCCGTAACTTAGCAATAGGTACAGCTCCCAATCGCAACCTCCCTGCCCGATAGCGTAGGAAATAAGCCTTTTCTCTCCCTTGACCCACCCAGCTGTGCAGCCCATGCACCCCCCACGAGGAAGGCGCTGAGGTATCTTGCCAGAAAATCCATGGATGTCCTTCACCAGTTACATCTGCTATGCTCACCCAGCTTGTATCCAGCCTAATCCATCCTCCTCCCAGGCTATAAAAAGGTGGAAGGGCCAAAGGTACCCATTGATTTCCTTCATAAACTACAGGGCAGCCCGGCTCCCAGAGGACAGAATAAAATTGAAAGGCACCTGTATCCGGTTGCCACACAGCATAGTACTTACCCTGCATCCAAATAGGAAAGAGTAAGTCTCCTTCCGCTTTGGGAAGTTCGCTAAGCGTGCCTTGAGTAATAGAGAATGTATAACCCTTCACTTCCCCTCTATCATTCATCCCAGCGAGCAGAAGTACACTTTCATTTTGCCAACTGAGACTTTGAATAGAGCGAAGTGGGAGAGAAAACCGCTTATAACTATTCTCTGTAGGTCCCCAGTACCACATTATGACACCGTCTCTTTCATAGCTTACCCATGCCAACTGTCCCGATGAAGAAAAGCTCATGGGTACTTCGGGGTCATAATAGGCGGTACGCCATGGCCAACTCCCAGGTAGCTCTACAAGACCTTTCTCTGTGGCGAGGGCGTACCTCACCTTTCCCTCTTGAAGGAAGGCGTATGCTTGTTTTTCTCCTTCCATAGAGACAGCAGCATTCAAAAGCGCTCGACGAGAAATCTCCACTGCCTCACTTGCCAGCGTATCCTTCTCCTGAAGAGACCGAATAAATCCCAGCCATTTCTGTGTGATCTCTTCAGGAGAGAGATTGAGGGTGAGATAAAACGCCTCTGAGACGTTCCGGGTAAGCCGAGCCAGGTATAAAAGGTCCATGACTTTCCGCTGTCCATAAGTGCGATATAAGTAAAACCACAACGCTT
>JANXCJ010000032.1 GCA_025060275.1 Bacteroidia bacterium
CTTCCTCCTCTGACTGCGGCTGAAAAAGCTCTATGGGAGAAGGTAGAATATAACATACCCCTCACAGAGGAGAATGCCTTATTTCTCTACGAGTCCAAGAACTTAGCCTTCCTTAGTGCCTTAGCTACGCTGGTAAGAGAGCGCCTCCATGGCAAAAAAGCATATTACAATCGCAACTTTCACATTGAACCTACCAACATATGCATATACGAATGTGCTTTCTGCTCCTTTGCACGCAAGCCCGGAGAGGCAGGAGCTTGGGAATATACGCCAGAAGAGATAGAGGCTATCGCAAGCCGTTATGTGAATAAACCCGTTACAGAGGTACATATAGTGGGAGGCGTACATCCTAAGAGAGGTATTGAATACTATGCAGACATTATACGACGGATAAAGCGGATTCTTCCACACATTCATGTAAAGGCCTTCACTGCGGTGGAACTCAAAGTAATGTGTGCGCGTTCTCGCATGAGTTATCGCGAGGGATTATCCGCTCTCAAAGAGGCGGGCTTAGACTCCATTCCCGGCGGAGGAGCGGAGATATTCCACCCAGATATTCGTAGTCGAATATGTGCTACTAAGGCTACTACTGAGGAATGGCTTGCTATTCATCGCACCGCTCATGAATTAGGCATTCCTTCAAATGCAACGATGCTATATGGGCACATTGAACGGTATGAGCATCGCATACATCACATGAAGCTTCTAAGAGAATTGCAAAATGAAACAGGTGGCTTCAACTGCTTTATACCCCTCAAATACAGAAAAGAAAATAATGCCTTGTCCCATGTAGGAGAAGTGTCTATTATAGAAGACCTCAAAAATTATGCGGTTTGTCGCCTTTACCTTTACAATATACCCCATCTCAAGGCCTACTGGCCTATGATCGGGCGAACAACAGCTCAACTAAGCCTATCTTTCGGCGTAGACGATTTAGATGGTACAATTGATGATACCACGAAAATTTATAGCATGGCAGGCGCTGAAGCCCATCCTAGTATGACCACGGAAGAGTTAAGGTATCTCATCTCCAGCGCAGGATATATACCCCAGGAAAGAGACTCCCTATATCGTCCGGTGATCTCCCCGTCCCTGATGAACTGAAATGTGTCAACATATTTTTTTTCTCCGCCATGGAGAAGTAGTCCAAGGAGGTTATATCTTAGGCCAAAGCATAGATCCCCCCCTCTCTCCAGAGGGTATACAACAAGCAAAACGATGGGCCGAAGCTCTGCATGGAATACCTTTCCAAGTCGTTATAAGTAGTAACGCTCTGCGAACTCAGCAGATGGCTGAGCCTTTCTTACAAAAAGGGATTCCTCATCTCCCCCTTCCTCACTTTCATGAAATGCACTGGGGCTCATGGGAAGGGCAACCCTACACCTCTCTTCATCAGGATATTCAAAAGCTGAGAAACGCATGGAAAGAAGGCAAACTGGATTATGCTCCACCAGAGGGCGAAAGCTTACTCAATCTACTCAATCGTGCTCAAGAAGGGCTTCGGCTCGTATCGGGGCTCTACCCTGCCGGTAATCTTCTTATAATCACCCATGGGCAGCTTCTCAGAGTCCTTCTTTGCGCTCTTATGGGCTATCCCCTCTCTGAACAGGACCGTTTTCATCATAAGAGAGGTCAGCTTAGCTGGGCTGTTCGCCTTCCTGATGGGAGCTTCTATCTGAGAGCCTTAGCGGTAGATGCGGATACTCCTCTTTGATTTTCTCAACGCTTATCCTTACCAGCGGATACTTCAAGAGGCTTCTATATCTTATACCCTCCTGTCACATCCGTACGAGGTGGTAGAGGCTTGGCAAAAAAGCAGCTGGGATGCAGCACTTTTGCCTTTTGCAATCGTAGCAAATCAAAGAAAAACCCTTACAAAATGGGGTATAGGAAGCAAAGGAAAAATCCAAAGCGTAATCCTACTAAGTCAAATTCACCCCTCCGAATGGGAGTATATCAGTACAGACGGCCGCTCGTTTTCCTCCTTAGCATTACTGCGCTGGTGCATGAAGAAGAAGGGATTAGCCCCTTTGCCCATCCTTACAACCCCCACAACTCACAATAGAGGTGCTCACCTCTTCATTGGTGATGAAGCATTACGGAGGCACAAAGAAGGAGGCTATATTTTAGATATAGGCGAACTAGTAAGACAAATCTGTGAAAGACCTGTAATCTTTGCCATCTGGTGGGCTAAGAGGCAGGATTTCTCTACCTATCTGCGACGCCTCTGGAGAAGAATGATGAGCCATAACAAATCTACTTGGGTAGAAGAGGCAGCATATCGTTATGGTTTTTCACCCAAGGAGATTAGAGAGTATTGGTCAAGAATTCTGTACGCATTACCCTCAGGTGCTGTGCACTTCTGGAAGAGAGCCTATACAGAAATCGCTAACTCTTATTAGCCTTTTTGTAAGGCGTGAGCAGGGGACTTTCGTTTGCTGAGCAGCTCTTCCAGCGCCCGCATTTCATCTCTATAGCGAGCAGCCGTCAAGTATTCTTCTGCTTCTGCTGCTTCTAACATCCGCCTACGTGTTTCCTGAATAAGAGCTTCTAATTCGGGTATGCTCATCTTAGCTACCCCAGGAACCTCTAACACAGAGGGAGGAGTTTCTTCTTTTTGTGCAATTAGCCTTTCACGGCGTCTTCCTGCACTCTTTGGAGTTATGCCATGTTGGAGATTGTAGGCAATCTGTTTTTGCCTGCGCCGCTCAGACTCTTGAATAAAGCGCATCATAGACCCTGTAGTTCGATCTGCATATAGGATAACTTCACCATGTACATTTCGGGCCGCACGCCCAGCAATCTGGATAAGAGAAGTCTCGGAACGAAGGAAGCCTTCCTTATCTGCTTCTAAAATAGCCACTAATGAAACCTCAGGAAGGTCTAATCCCTCTCGTAAGAGATTGACCCCTACCACGACTTCTATCTCGCCCTGGCGAAGTTTATCCAAAATCTCTACCCGCTGCACAGCATTCAGATCAGAATGCAAATAAGCTGCAGGAACCTGCAAGCGGGTAAGGTAATCTGCTACCTCCTCTGCCAGCTTTTTCGTAAGAGTGAGCACTAATGCACGTCCCCCTTGACTACGGTGGCGTCGTATAGCCTCTAAAAGATGATCAATAGCCCCCTCCATGGGACACACTTGCACAGGTGGGTCCAGCAGCCCCGTAGGACGCACCACCTGCTCCACAAAAGCTCCCCCTGTTTGCCCCATCTCGTAGGGACCAGGCGTAGCACTTACGTATATTACCTGCTCCACTAAGCTTTCAAATTCCTCAAACCTCAATGGGCGATTATCCAGCGCAGAGGGCAGACGGAACCCATACTCTACCAGCACTAGCTTACGAGATTGATCTCCCCCGATCATGGCTTTGAGCTGAGGGATCGTAACATGGCTCTCATCAATCACTGTCAAGAAAGGACGGGGAAAATAGTCTATTAGCGTATAAGGTCTTTCTCCTGCCCTGCGACCCGTGAGGTGTCGGGAATAGTTCTCAATACCAGTGCAGTAGCCTAACGTGCGCAATTGCTCTATATCATACAGAGTACGCTTACGGAGACGAGTCGCTTCCTCTACTTTTCCTAAAACCTGTAAGTACTTGACCTGCTCATCTAATTATACTTGAATGCTTGCTATTGCTTGTTGCAACTTTTTAGGTGATATAACAAACATGTCAGCAGAATAGATATTAAGCTCTGAAAGCCTCTTTACGGGCTGTTGCGTAGAAGTATCTATTTCTTCTAAACTCTCTACAGCAGGCCCATAGAACCCTATCCGATAGGCTTTCTGTTCATAGGGTGGAAATAGATATATCCGATCTCCCCTTGTCCAGAAAGTACCAGGCACAGAACCCTCACTTGTGCGGCGATACAGCATTTGTATGAGCTGGTGGATAATCGCCTGCCGAGGATAGCGATCGCCTACCTTGATTCTTATCACATGCTGGGCAAACTCCGCCGGATCTGAAAGCCCATAAATAGCTGAAACAGAGGCTACTACTATGACATCTCTTCGCCCACTTATCAGAGCTGTAAGGGTCTCCAAGCGGTATCGCTCTATCTCCTTCAGAATGCTCAGCTCTTTCTCAATATAAGTGTCTGTGGCCGGAAGGTAAGCCTCAGGTTGATAGTAGTCGTAATGCGAAATCCAATAGCAAACTAAGTTATGAGGGAAAAAATTTTTGAATTCGCTATAAAGCTGCCAGGTAAGTGTCTTATTGTGGCTAAGTACGAGTGTAGGAAGCTGTACCTGTTCAATCACGTGGGCAATGGTAAAAGTCTTTCCAGAGCCTGTTACGCCCAAAAGCACTTGATGCCTTTCTCCCCTCCGAATACCTGCTACAAGCTCCGCAATCGCTTGGGGCTGATCCCCTTGCGGCACCATATCACTTACTAGGCGAAATTGCATGATTGAAAAATAACGATTTTTTTCTCCACTGGTGTTCTGTGGATAGCTCAGAAGCCCCCCATGCACTTTCTAACCTTTCTACCTTTGCTCAGCAATGAGCCAGACAGAAGGTTATCCATACAAAACTATTTCTGAGCTTTATAACCATCCCATAGCTGAGGAGAAAGTGATGACAAAAGGGTGGGTAAGAACCCGCCGTACCACTCGTACTGTGAGTTTCGTAGAACTTGTAGACGGCACTACCTTGCGCTCTCTTCAAATCGTCCTTCCCCATGAGAAAATAAGCCAAGAGAGAATAGAAGCTGAAATACACACGGGGGCCAGTCTTGCAGTATCGGGCATCCTCATGCTGACCCCTACACGAGCCCAACCCTTTGAGCTAATAGCGGAGGACTATATCCTCTATGGTCCAGCAGACCCCCAGTCCTACCCTCTACAGAAAAAAAACCACTCGTTAGAATTCCTAAGAGAGATTTCCCACCTGCGAGTCCGCACTCGCACATTCCAAGCCATATTCCGGATACGCGGTGGGATATCTTTTGCTATTCACAAGTACTTTCAAGAGAGGGGATTCGTGTATGTGCATACACCGATTCTGACGCCCTCAGATTGTGAGGGAGCTGGGCAGCTCTTCCAAGTAACAACCCTTCCCCTATATCGGGTGCCTATGCATCCCGATGGCAGGGTAGCTTATGAGAAGGATTTCTTCGGAAAGCCTGCCTACCTCACCGTAAGCGGTCAGTTGGAAGGAGAACTGCTCGCAATGGGGTTAGGAAAGATTTACACTTTCGGTCCTACTTTTCGAGCAGAGCCTTCCCACACGCCCAGGCATTTAGCAGAATTCTGGATGATAGAGCCCGAAATGGCTTTTTATGACTTAGACATGACAATAGACTTGGCCGAGGATTTTATTCGCCACCTTGTGATATATAGCCTGACTCATTTTGAAGAGGAATTAGCTTTTCTCCAAGAGCGCTATGAGAAAAATCTCCTAAATGAGCTTAACTCCATTAAGGAGGAAAATTTCCTTCGCCTCTCTTATACGGAAGCGATAGAGGTGCTACAGCGAAGCGGTAGGAGTTTTCAATACCCTGTGGAGTGGGGTTGCGATTTGCAGGCAGAACACGAACGCTATTTAGTAGAGGAGTATGCCAGGCGCCCTGTGGTCATTTACAACTATCCTAAGCACATAAAAGCTTTCTACATGCGCCAGAATGAGGATGGAAAGACAGTAGCGGCTTTTGATGTACTTTTTCCACGAGTAGGAGAAGTAATTGGCGGTTCTCAGCGGGAGGAGAGATACGATAAGCTCATAGCCCGAATGCAAGAGCTAAACATGGACCTCTTCAGTTATCAAAGTTATTTAGATACTCGTCGCTATGGCTCAGTACCTCATAGTGGCTTCGGCCTAGGCTTAGAGAGGGTACTTTTATTTCTCACGGGTATGACTAATGTGCGAGACGTGATACCATTCTTTCGAGCAGCTGGACAGATGGCTTAGTTCAGGGATACAGACCTATTATACGTGGTATATCCCATAAATTTTTATAGAGAGCGCCCCATCTTCCTTCTTCTACTTGACCTATTTCCCGCTTCCAGAAGTGTAAGCTCACAGCAGGGTAAAGGTATCCAAAACGATATGTGGGATAGGGATGTACACATCCTCTATAACCTTTACGACACAGGCGCCCCTCATGCATAGAAGGATAGCGTATAGGCATCTTATGAACCTTACTTTCAGCTTTTTGGAGACAGATATAAAGGCTATCTATGTGCTTTTGTTCTTTTTCGCTAAATCTTTCACTAACCAGAGCCGAAAGCCAATGGTATCTAAAAGCTACTCTCAGCTCTGTAATCTCCCAAGCATTCTTTAGTTCCTCCCAAAGAGGCAGAACTTCTGGATTCACAGGTACAGAGGGCCACCGAGGCCAAAAGGAAAGTGCCTTTCTCATTCCATCTAATACAGAAGCAAACATAGAGTAATACAGCCGAGGTTTCCGATAAATGCGCCATGGTGCGGCAGGTAACCGAGGCTGAAAAGGGGGGAGAAATCTCCACCCTATCTCATCTATCGGTGTAGTCGGCGTAATGTAGCTGAGGAGATTCCGCCCTACCATGAGGCTGTCCTGAAATCGGATAAGATATGCCCATCCCGCACTGTCTCCTCCAAAGAGCCGAATAAATCCTTCTTGGGGAGAATTTTGAGCTTCGTTTTCATCATAGCGTAAGCGCCACATCCAGCGTGCCACACTCCAATCAAAAATCCAATAACCCATATCCCATCCAGAAGAGAAAGTAAGGTGGCCTTCCACAAGCCCTTCTACTACCTGAATATCCTCTAACCGAGCCCTAAGGTAAGAAAGCAGCCATACAGGCACACTATTATCAAAAGTTACCCAGTATGCCGTCTCAGGATAGTACCAGACTTTGCGGTGCTTCCGCTCCCTCTTGATGGTCCGGTAGAGGTGAGAAAAGTCTTTACATCTATATACGGGAGCAAAGGTGTCCTGCAGACTATAGCACATTACAGAGTGCACACATAGCGTTATATCCCTGGGAAGGTCAGAGGCAGTAAAATCTCCTATGGCATATGCCTGAGGAGGGACTACATGCTGACGAGACATAACGGCTACACCCAGTCTTTTAGCATAGAAAAGTAAAGTGTCTATCCACCCTCCCCAGTCTTTTCCCACAAACTCTGCTGAAGTAATATCAATATTCAGCCTTGCAATCTGAGTAGAAGAGAGAAGAGTAAGGTATTTCCGAAGCTGCTTGGATTTTGAGGCGCCCAATTTACGGGGTAGAAGCTGAAAAGCTCGCTGCTGCTGCATTCGCAGCGATAGGTCCAAACCTACAGCAACCCCCCGCTTTCTTGCATAAGATACGATACGCCTAAAGTAAGGTATCCACTCTTCTAAATCCACGCTACGAAGCAGACAGAATTCAAAATAATTCTGTCCATTTCTTACAAGCCAGTCTATGTATTCTTTCACTTGCCTTTCTCCTTCAGGATAACGAGGATTATGGAGCGCCTCAGTAAGTTCTATCGGATGCTGCGTATGGAGGTGAAAACCCCGCCACTTGAATTTAGGACAGACTTCAAGGTTCTGCCAGAAGGGAGTTAGACAGTTCTTTACCGTCACTCGGGAATGTACAAAGCAGAAGCCATGCTTCTCCGTAAGAAGCCAATAAATACCATATACCCATCCCATCGTATCAAGAGCCCTAATGCGAACTCGCTGAGGGAGTTGATTGATAATTATACACTCACCACTGTCTTGAAAGTCCATTTCAAATGTATCTCTCCTGCCAGCTTGTCTAAGTAGGGAGTCCGTATCTAAAAGGGCACAGCTTAGAGCATCTTCACAAGACAAGTTAGGTAAGCGGATAACCCTTCCCTCGCCCCATATCCATAGTTGAAGAGTAAAAAGTGTCAGCTTAAGCACTTAGCCAGGCAACTGTTATTTTAGCTTGCGCCATACCAGTGCAAAAGCCTTTGAGAAAGGGAAGGAAAATGCTGCACATATCCAAGGAGGAGATTTACCACGAAGCGATAGCGGGCTATGGTATGAAGAAGGCGAGTCAAGCGGAATTCTTGCCGGAGCTCCTTGTAAAGAGGTTTAGTATAAAGCTTTTCCCAATCAGCCACTTGCCAGAGGCGAGGTGGCACTTGTGCTAAGGCTTCCGCAAGGCGAACGCCACTGAGCAGGGCATTCCCTATACCCTCCCCTGTGAAAGGGTCGGTAAGAGCCCCTGCATCCCCCACCAAAGCACAGGCGGGCGCACTAAGAGGGCGATTATGCAAGGAAACGGGTATCCCATGCCCCTTAACCTCCTCAACCTCGGGAAACTTTGTTTTGATATGCTGACGAAGTGAAAGATTTTTGCGATTAGCTATCCAGCCCGGTAGCCCTATCCCTACATTTCTATACCCCTGCGCAACAGGAAAAACCCACAGATAACCCGGTAAGTATGGCGAACAAAAGTATAGTTCTAATGCTAAGGAGCTTTGACCCGGGGCATATCCGCGGACTGCTGCATAAACTGTTGGGCGCTTTAGCTTATGGAACCGCCATACCCAGGGAGCAACTTTGGAGGTAACCCCATCTGCCCCTACGATGAATCGGGCATGAATAGCCTTTCCTCTTTCCCGCTGTATACACCAGCCCTGACTCACAGCCTCTATCCGAAGTACTTTACTCCTTGTCTCCAATCGTACAGAAGTAGGTAAATGAGAAACAAGCCACTTATCAAAATGCTTGCGAGGACTTACTAGGCCCTGCGGCAATCCATTACGAGGAGGAAAAGAAACTATTACCCGGTGTTGTTTCTCATCTATGAAGCACAAATCCGAGACCACCTGAGAAAAAGGCTGCTTAGCCAAATCTGCGAGCGCCTCAGTCCCTCCCAACTTCCTTATGATAGCCAGAGATTTGCCACTTAGGGCATCTCCACACACCTTATCTCTAGGGAAGTCTTCTTTTTCCAGCAAAACAGGTGAGAAGCCCAGCTGGGCTAACCGCCACGCACAAGCCACCCCCGCAGGTCCCGCACCTATGATGACTATGTCTTCTACCGCATTACCCATATCCACCGCTCTGCTTCAAAGCGCCCCTGAAATTCAGGAGGATACGCTTGACGCAGTCGAGGTGCATCTTTTTCTAAGTAATTCTGTAAGTCCCTTTCCCCTGCAGCTTCATAAAGAACTAAAAAGACCTTATACCCATCCCGCGGGGGCGGTTCTACAATCTCTCCGAAGCGGTGTCCCCTAAACCATCCTGTCTGAAGCACTTCCGGAATATGAGTGTGTAGCATCCATGCCCGCCACGCTTCTGCTATCTCCTCTGCTATTTGCACTTTTACCGCATATAGCACCATATCTTACTCCCTACTTCTTTTTCAACATACTTTCTAAGTAAGGTAGAGCCTGCGCTGCTTGGGGATTTTGAGGATCAAGCTCTTTGAGCTTTGAGTAATTCTCATATGACTTCTGGTAATCCTGCTTATTGTAATAGTAATAGCCGAGATAAGAATGCGCTTCTATCAAATCGCTTTTGTACTTGGAAGGGTCACCAGAACCTAATTCTACGACTTTTTCATAGTAGGGTTTAGCCCTTCCCTCTGTACTCTCCGGGTCTAACATCGCATAGCAACGCCCCAACTCCGTATAGACACTAACAAGGTCTGGTTTCTTTTCTTGTATATACCTAAAGGCTTGAATAGCCTTGTAATAATAGCTTGTATCCTTCTCCGTTTGGCCCAATTTGTAATAGACTCTGCCAAGAGAATAATGATAGGTCAAAGAAGGATTCTTAGCTATAGCTTTCTCCCACACTTCAGCGGCTTCCTTATATCTTCCCAAGGCATTTAGCGCCCCTGCCAAGTCGGGGTAGATTTCCTGCCCTAAAGAAGAGTCCTTCTGAATAGCATTGCGGTAGTAAATGATTGCTAAGGAGTCACGGTTAGTTTTGTCCAACCCCTTTCCGTAGAGCATATAATCTTTTCCGATGACCTTTTCAGGCCTCTGCTTCTGAAAATAGGTATCCATCTCCCTAAGCCCCTCCTCATATTGACCATCTTCTATGAGGGAATAGCCCAAAAGCCGCTGAAGTATCAAGCTAAAAGTATCCTTAAGTACAGTACGAATCTCTTGAATAGCCGTTTTGTAGTCCTTACTCAGATACAAGAAGGTAGCATAACGAGCACGGGCAGAAAGCTCCGGCCTTAGGAGAACATACTTTTGATAATTTTCTTTTGCCTGGGGATATTTCTGAACTATATAATATATTTCTCCAAGTTCTCTATATGCAGGTGCAAATGAAGCATCATTATCTATGGCTTTTTTGAAGGCTTCTCCTGCCTCTCTATAGGATTTGGCTTTTTTGTAGGCTATGCCCAGTTTGTAAAAGTTTTCCGGATTCTTAGGTTCTACCAGTGTAGCTTTTTGATAATTGTCTATAGCCAGCTCCACCACGCCTTCCTGCAACCATAAGTCTCCCAACCCACGCAAGATGGCGGCATTCGTGGAGTCCTTGATTTTAGCTTTGGAGAGAAAGTTTATTGCCTTATCCCTTCCTAACTTACCTCCTAAAAGGGTGTATACCCGCGCAGCCTCAATTAGGACTTTGACTTCGCTAGCACCATACTCTTCCGCTTTTGCGAGCGCACTCTTAGCAGCTTCAGTATTTTTTTCCATGACATCTACTTCGGCTATTCCGACATGGGCAAGGGCATACTTGGGATTCTTAGCCAAGGCAGCTGAGAAGGCTTCCCGAGCTTGCTTCAAGAGGAAGGGGCGGCGAGTGTCTTCCTCATCTGCCTGACGATACTGCCCAAGGAGAGCCTGCCCTTGAAGGTAGTATGCGTAAAGTTCCTTGGGTTTAGCAGAGAGAATCTGCTGCGTTATTGTAAGTGCTCTAGCATAATCTTCACGGCTCAGTGCTTGTTCTGCCTCGGAGAGACTCTGGGCCCAAAGGAAAGCTCCCACTAGCCCTAACCGCCACATAGAGCAAAGATAGCCTGACTTATGTGTATGTTTGTAATATGCGAGTGTGTATAATAGCTCTAACCGTAGGAGCACTCATAGCACAAAAGAGCAAGATTACTTCTGCGGCTTTAGCTGTCCAGGATGGGGAGTTTGAAAAGGCGCTGAGTTATCTCCAGCAGGCCTTTGCCCAACCTGACCTGCTCAAACCAAAAGATATGGCGAAAGGTTATACTCTACAAGCCCAAGCCTACATGGGACTATTGACAAGCAGTAAGGACCCTCAAGGTATATTAAGCAAGTACCCTAATCTATTTGAAGAGGTAGTTATATCCATTCGTAAAGCCCGTCAATACGATACCTCCAAGGAGTACGAAGAAGAACTAAAGATTGTCTCTGCCCAGACTGCCAGCCTTACCTATCTCAAAGGCTTTGAGCTCTTCCAAAAAGACAAGTTGCCAGAGGCCCGCCAACACCTTACCTGGTCAACCGAACTGTATGAGCAAATAGGACAAAAGGATTTTTATCCTCCCCTTGCCATCCGAGGGCTCGTAGCCCTTCAGCTAAAAGATACTACCAATGCAATAGCTGACTTAGAAAAGGCACGAGAATTAGCTGCAAAAAAGCCCATACAAAATGATCCCACTCTACCCTTTATTTATGTAGGGTTGATTAATGCCTACGGCGGAAGAGGAGAAGGAGAAAAAGCTATTCTAGTTGCCACCGAAGGACGGACTAAATTCCCTACTGATGAAAGTATCCGAAAAGCTGAACTCAACCTTTACCTTCAACAGCCCAGCCTACAACCTCAAGCCCTAGAGCGCTTCCGACAAGAGATACAAAGAGAGCCTCAAAATGAGACTTATCTACTTATTTATGCGCAACTGTGGGAAAAGTCCAACCCCGACTCTGCTGCTTACTATTATCGCAAGGTCCTTGAAATCAATAATGAAAATCTGAACGCTCACTATAACTTAGGTGCATATTATGTCAATCAAGCCGCAGAATTGAGCGTAAAGTACAACGAGACAAAAGATGAAAAGCTTCAGCAAAAGTATTTTGCGCAGATGCAGGAAAACTTCCGAAAGGCCCTACCTCACTTGGAAAGAGCCCACCAGAAACTTCCTCAGGATTTAGCTCTTCTACAAAGTCTCATTCAGGTAACCACCTATTTAGGCATGGAAGAGAAAGCCCAAGAGTACTTGCGCAAGAAGAATAGCCTTCAACAGGGAAAAAATTAAATAAGAAGCCATATGCGTAGCAGAGAGTTTATCATTTGTATAGTAGTAATGATTGGGACTCTATCCCTGAGAGCCCAAGAAAGTCCATCTCCCACTGAAACCTCCTCCGGCCCGGCAGTTCAGTTACCCGGGGGAGCTACTATTATCTACTCTCTGGGAGACCTGGAGAAAATGGACAAGATAGAACTAACTCGCATCTATATTGCTAAGCTCACAAGGCTTTATCGCATTCTTCAGTATCTTCCCTTTGCTAAGCTGGATCCGAAAGGACCCAATGACCTCAAGATTCCCTCTGTAGCAGCAAATGAGAAAGCAATGAAGTCTTTAGAAGATGTGCTCAGAGATTATATCAAGGGAGCTGAAAGTAGCTTGGCAACAATCGTACCCTATGCAGACAAGAAGCAAATTATTGATACGATTCTATTTTTACAAGCGGTAACAAATAAGGTGGAGCTAGTAGGCTTAGGTATGAGCCAGCTTATTTACTAAGGTGGGTTGGCTTGCTTTAGCCTACGCGGCCGTATTATGGGGAATTAGCTATTGGGTCTCGCGCCGACAGAATGGAGAGGAATTAGGCACTTTTTATGTTGCCCGCCGGAGAGGTAATTGGCTATGGGTCGGTTACAGCATGGTCGGCACAGCTCTTTCAGGGCTTACCTTTATTTCTCTCCCGGGGAGCGTTCGCACTGATGGCTGGACCTACCTGCAGGTAGTAATTGGCTACTTCATAGGGTACTTAGGTATTGCATATGGGCTATTGCCCCTTTATTACCGTTATGCCAGAGCGTCTGTATATGAGTACTTCCGTTATACTCTAGGTTCGTGGGGTGAAAAAACTGCTACATGCTTTTTTCTTCTCTCTCGGGGCATAGGAAGCAGCCTGCGCCTCTTCTTAGCGCTATGGATATTACACTACTTTTTTCCTACCGTTCCTTTTACGCTTCTATGTGCGATAGTGCTAGGAGTTATACTCATATATACTATAAGGAGTGGCATTGCGGCTATTATATACACTGACTTCTTTCAGACTACAGTTTTTTTGGCCTCAGCTGCCCTTACAGCATACTACATCTGGAAAACTCCCCTCACGAAGTGCTTCAAGGTCCCGACCGTATTAGAGCTTTCTCCAACAAGTCCCCATTTCTGGCTCAAGGACTTATTGGGAGGCGCCCTTATAGCCTTTTCTATGACTGGATTAGATCAGGATCAAATGCAGAAAAATCTAAGCCTCCCAACACTCAAAGAGGCACAGAAGAACCTTCTATTCTACGCTACCCTTCTACTACCTGTGAATTTTCTCTTCCTTTTCTTGGGCAGCAGCTTGTGGGCTTACTTAGATTGTAAGGATATCCATATTATCAGGTCTGATGAGGCTTTCCTGAGGGTCGCTCAGATAGAAGGCCCTCTCCTTCAGGCTTTCTTTGTATGGGGAGTAGTTGCAGCCGCCTTATCTAGCGCAGATGGGACCTTAGCTGCCCTCACCACCGTAACCTTGCGTAATCTACTCCCCCCTCATTATGAGCGAACCCGCACTAAAAACTTCCTTCTCTTGGGATGGACTATAATTTTCTGGCTTCTCTTGTGGGGCTATACCTATTTACCTCAGGAAGGACACATTTTAGGCATATTCCTGAAATTCTCTGGATATACCTATGGGCCCTTACTAGGCCTTTTTCTTTTTTCGCGCATAGGATCAAAGAATGCTTCAGGGCTTAGACATGTTCCTTGGGCTTTACCACTCCTACTCGGAGTAAGTATTGGCGTAGAAAAGGTAGCAGGTCTTAATTGGGGATATGGTACTATCCTGTGGATAGCCCTCTGGAGTTGGGTAGGCTTGTGGATTATTACTCGGGTATTTCGGTAGTGGCTCCGTGACGCTTTTGCCATGCATGCACATAGGCAAAGAAACGCTCCCTATTAACCCCTATGAGTATCAGTTGCTTAGCTTCCCCTGACTGAATGTGGGGCTGCCACCTTACACTCAGCGGGAGCTGCTTACCATAGACTTCAAAATCTTTTCTATCGCAGAACACCTCAAAACGAAAGTGTAAGAGAGATTTATCATCTAAGAAGAAAAAGTACGGTCTTACGAAGGTTTTTCCCGAGGGAAAGACTTTCTCCACCTGCTTGCGCACTGCCTGGTAGAGAGAGTCCCTATTTACAAGCCAGTGCAGACTATCCACAGCTATCACACACTTACCTTCAAATAAATAGGGTTCAGGCTCCTCATAGAAATAGACATCAGGGGCTTCCAGCAAGGCTGACACAGCAGGTCGTAGACTTTCATTACGCCGGAACCATACCCGAGACCACATGACTGGACGAAAGCTAATTGCAAACCTCTCCAGCCATTCAGCAGAGAACGAATAGGAAAATACGCCCTCCGTAATGTAATTGCATTTGAGATTTACCTTAAGGGTTTTGTAGAGTCTTCTTCCCCGATACAGCTTAAGTACATAGTGGTAGTCGCAGTAGTCTTCATAGAAAGGTCTCCCTTGCCACAAACTTTGCATTTGCTTTAAGACAGCCTTGTCTTGCACGATAAATGCGGAGAAACGCTGCTGAAGAGGATGAGGGGCATAATTCGGCACACTAACGCCAATAAGCGTCCACTCTCCTTCATCAAAGTTTATGCCTCCTAAGAGGGCATAAAGGAATAGGCACGCTAACGAGTACATATGAGAAAGAATTCTTCCCAGGTCTGACGAGAAAATTTTTTCTTTTCAGCCGCCGTGCCAATTACTACAAAGGTAGCTCCTGCTTGCAGAAGGCTCTCTGCATCTTCAGGGGAGGAGATACCCCCACCTACTAATATAGGAGCATCTGTAACAGCACGCACAGCTGCTACTGCCTCAGGCGCACAAGAATGGAGAGCACCGCTTCCGCCATCTATATATACCACTTGCTGCCCCAATAGGAGTCCTGCTAGGGCGGTTGCTTGAATTAGCTCTGGCTTATCTGGAGGGATGGGCCAAGTCTGTGTGATGTAATGAACAGCCCGTAAGGCATACACATCACCTACGAGGATATAAGTTGTAGGGATTACTTCTCCACCCCACCGATGTAAGAAAAGGGCTGCCTCCACATGCGCACCTATTAGGTAGTGAGGATTGCGGCCACTAGCTAAAAAGAGAAGCAAAACAGCCTCCACAGAAGTACAAAGCTGATTAGTACTACCCGGAAAAAGTATCAGAGAGAGAGGGCTTTCATTTTTGGCTAAGGCACACCAGGTGGGAAGGTCGGTAGAAGTCAAGAGACTCCCCCCAACAAGCGCCCAGCGCCCCCCTGCTTCTAAGTAGGCCTCAGATGCTTTCTTATACTCTGTTATAGACAACCTGTCAGGGTCTATGAGCCAAAGAGGCTGAGGAGAAGCATTTCGCCAAGTAGATAGGATATGTTGTTTCATTCCTCAGCTAATTAGAAGAGGTATCCACCTTTTTATTTTCTTCATGATCCACCGCCGCCCCCATGACCAAACAAGAGGAATAAGTAGAGTAGCAATGGAGGCAGAAATGCGCTGCTTCCTTTCTTTTGGGAAATAAGTTTTTTCCATTAGTTGCATAGCTGCCTGTGCTAAGCGAAGACGATAGATTACTTCTTTCAGTAAAAGCCGCCGTTGAATCCACTTAGGTCCCCACCAAGCCATTAGAAATGCACCTAAAAGCCAAAAACTTCCTACCAAAATCCCAGCCGCAGGCCACCCCCACCGTTGAGAAAGCCAAAATAGAAGGGCACTACTCCAGAGAATAGCAGCAAATAAGGAAGCGATTCCAACTCCTAAAATAGTAAGCATCCGTGTAGCCCATCTTCCCACAGCAAGTTCAGCTTTTGCCTCTATGAAGATTATCCAGAATTTTAGATAACGGACCCACCAATCTGGCATCTATTCAGTCTGCATTATCGTAGAGTCGAGGGTTATAGCGGCGTATGGGTATTCCTTTTCCTTCTCCGCGAGGTTCTATGTAAGCAGAAGAGAGGGGGGGAATGGAAGGTCCGGGGGTAGAAGGGGACTTTAGTCGTTGAAAAGCTGGTGTAGAGCGG
>JANXCJ010000033.1 GCA_025060275.1 Bacteroidia bacterium
GCCCATAGATGCCCCTATGCTTTGTAAGAAGATGGGAGCTACCTCGCTTAAGTAACTAGCTATTTGAGCATGCTTTTGACTTCTTCTGAGAATTTCAATTCCCTGATTTAGAAGGTTCTCATTTAGGGAGGACCTTTGGGCAGTGAGAGTAATATGATTGGTCAGGTTTATGGCTAAATCTCTTAGAAGGGGAGACCACTCTGTGGCTTGAGGGGGAAGGCTTTTTCGTTTACCTGTGGTTATTTCCTCTAAGAATTGCAGAAATGCCTCTAGTTCTTCAAAGGCTTTCCAGAGGCTTTCTGCTTCTGCGGGGAGGGAAGGTGGAGGGGTAATATCTTTGCGACTCTCCCACAGGATACCACGTATTTTATCCCTCAGAGATAGTAAGGTCCTTCCTATGGCATTCCACCACCAAAGCGCAATAACTGACAAGAGCAGGAATAAAAATAAAAGAGCGCCATATGCCCAGAGCGATAGCGCTTTATCCCATTTTGTCCAGTTTTCAACTCCTGTCAGTAGAGCAGCATCCCGTTGAGTGATTAGCCATACACCTAGTAGAATAATAAGCCCCATTCCCGCTACGAGGGCTGCGAGCCCTATTCCTAAATACTCAGAGGTACTCCAGCGGCGCATCAACGCCTTTGCCGCTTATAGCGTACGTAGGTCTCTGTGTGAGCTATCACCTTATCGGCTATAGCTGCCCTTATCTTTTCCCATGTGGCTGGGCCTTGTATTTGAATGGGTTTGCGCAGAGCGTATACCTCTATTACATAACGATGTGCCTCATCCCGAGGAGGAGGGCACGGCCCCCCATAGCCTGCACGCCCGAAGTCATTGTAACCTTGTGCAAGACCCTTAGAATGAGGGGTTATTTCCTGTCCCGTGAAGTTATATATCAGCCAATGTGTGAAGGTATCCGCAGGTGCATCCGGGTCATACATGCGCACCACATACGCTTGCGTATTAGATGGGCTACCTTTCCAGCGAATTGTTAGGGGTATATCGCCTCCATCACATGTGTGTTCTACAGAGAGAAAGTCCCCCTTCTTGTAACCCTCTATAATAACTTCCCACTGCGCCCATCCTAAACTACTAAGGAGAAGGAAATAGCGCATCACGTGTACAAAGATAATGCCCTTAGGCATACCTGGACGAGCTCATTGGCAGAAAATTGACAGGTGGGTTTGAATAGGGCGAGGGCAGCCTCGGGCATAGTAGGTATCTCTGCATCGGTGGGGAGTTGGACGGCTGTGAAGTAGCCTGCCTGATGCATCTTAAGCATTCCAAGGGCACCATCACAGTTAGCGCCTGAAAGGAGGGCTGCGCCTGCCCGAGCCCAGCGAGCTTGAACAATAGATTCCAGCAGGACATCTATGCTAGGCCGAGAAAAATTTACAGGCTCGTCCACAGAGAGGCTAAAATACCCCTCTCGCTCTACCAGTAAATGATAATCCGCTGGAGCGATATATACTTTGCCCCCAGTAATTAGGGTTTTATCGTCTGGCTCTAGAATGTGCCACCGCTGGACTTTTCCTATCGCTTCTGCCATGTTCATGCGAATGTTACGCAAGCGATGAAGGCATAGTACGATTGCTACATTCTCTTTGTAAGGCATTTGCTGTAGAAAATTCCTTGTAGGGGTAAAACTTCCTGCAGAGCCCCCTATGACCCACAGAAATACGTCTTCCCTCCTCACGGCTTTTTTTGGTATATTCTCTCTACCTCATTTAGGGGGATGAGTTGTTGAGCAGCTTGACACCAGAAGAGAGACTCTTTCGTTCCTATCATGAAAATACCCCCCGCCTGGAGTGCTCGTATTAGCTTGGTTACGACCTGATCTTGTAAGCTGGGGGTGAGGTAAATGAGGAGATTCCGACATAGAATGATCTCAAATTTTCCGAATGTAGACTCAGTAACCACGTTATGACGGAGAAAACGCACTCCACGCAGAAGGGAGGGGGAAAAAACGAGATTCCCCTGCTCTTCCCAAGCATATTTGCTAAAAGGTACATTAGGTAAGACTGCTTTCAGGTTTTTCTCGTACAATTCCCTGTGACGAAGTGGGTAAGTAGCCTTTTGGGCTTGCTCTAATGCACTTCTGTCTATGTCTGTGGCGTAGATTTGTGTGCGGTCATATAATCCCATCTCTTGAAGTAAAATAGCTACGGACAAGACCTCCTCTCCTGTGGAGCATCCTACGTGCCAAATATGCACTTGGGGGAAGCTGGCAAAGAGAGGTACCAATTGATTCTTTAGGGCTACCCAAGCAGAGGGGTCTCTGAAAAGCTCAGTAGTAGAAACTGTAATTTCGCTAATGAATCTTTCGTAATATTCGGGCTGGGTAAGGAGGCGCTGATTGAGGGTTTGCATGTTTGGCAAGCCATACCGCTTGAGTACAGTGCCTAATCGTCTCTTGAGAGAAGCAGGGGCATATCCACGAAAATCTTCTCCATATTTTGTCAGCATAATCTGGAAGAAGTGTTCCAGTTCTTTCTCGGAGATTTCTGGCAGGGCCTCAAAAAGCACAGGATAAAGTTATAAAGAGTGAATGTCCATGGGCAAAATCTACCGGATGGGCTGTAGCTTTGCCTACTCTGGATATGGGGGCAATATGATGGATGAAGATCATTGTTGAGGAAGGCATGAAAGGTAAAATTAGGCGAGTAGCGGTAATAGATTAGGTAAGGCTCTGATTATGCCATGGATTATTTTGAAGGATCATATTTAGCTTAATAGGAGGGGGCAAGCATCTACAATGTCTTTGGGGTGCCATTCACTCCATGTCCAATCCATCGTGATAGTGAGCCTCATTTCCTATATTTCACGCTGCATCCGATAGCCTTTGTTTCTGTGAGGGCTATAGGCTTGCCTGTTAGGATAGCTTCTATGGCCTCGGCTACGTAGCGTTTCTGTACCTTTCCCGGTTCATTCGGGCTATCATCTATTGCACCGATGTAGGCTACGATGAAATGGTCTTCTTCTCTTTTGAGAAGAAAAACATGGGGGGTTTTGGTAGCACCATAAGCTCTAGCTACTTCCTGGGTTTCATCAAAGAGATAGGGGAAGGGATAGTTCTTTTCTTGGGCTCTTTTCTGCATGTTTTCGTAGCTATCTTCAGGTACAATTTCAGGGGCATTGGGGTTGATAGCTATAACTGGAAAGCCTTTCGGAGCAAACTCCTTGTGTAGATTTATAATTCGGTTCTCATAGAGCTTAGCGTAGGGGCAGTGGTTACAGGTAAAAATTAGGATTACACCCTTCTCCTTCCGATAGTCGGAAAGGGATACCTTGCGTCCATCTACATTTTTGAGTTCAAATAAAGGAGCCCTATCACCTACCTTGACTCCCCCTATGGGAAGAGAGCTAACGAGCAGGAGGCTGAAAAATCTTGTATGCATACCTGACAAAATTAACTACATCTTGCATAGAAGCGAATGTGCTATGAAAAGGTCCTTGCAGCCCTGCCTGGGTGTAAGGGAGAGCCCCATCCCAATGGGGATTTAGCTCAGGAATCCAGCTATTAGGGTCTCTTTCATCCAGCCAGTAGGCAGGAAGGTGTATTTGCTTTCTTTTGAGAAGTAATTCGGCTTGTGAAGCTCCCTCTGGGGGAAAATCTAAGCTGATTAGCCAGATTTTTAGCGGGATGCTGTCTCGGAGGCTCTCATAAGCAGCTTGTAAGTAAGGTAGCTCTTCTACGCATGGACGACACCAAGTAGCCCAGAAGTTTAGTATTATTAGGGTATCGGAGGGAGGGCTTAGGACTCCTTTTAGTCCCTCCCAACTCATGGGCTTCACAGCCTGTGCTATGGTCGTGTGAATCGTGAGTACAGTCAGGAGATATTTTGAATTTCCTATACGGTTCAAAGGTAGCATACGAAATAATAGTAATGGCCAATTTGTTACAAAGAGAGATGCGATACTTTCTTGTAGGAGGTAGCCGAGGAATAGGACGAGCGCTTGTGGATATTCTTTTACAAGAGGGACATGAGGTGCATGTAATGGCACGCAGCCAAGGCGATTTACCCAATTCTGTACATTATTATTGTGGAGATGTGCTTGAAGCACCCCTTCCTTCTTTTTCAGAGGTGATTGACGGGCTGGTGTATTTTCCAGGAACTATCAACTTAAAGCCTTTCCCACAGCTTAGAGAGTCAGACTTTATCCATGACTGGCGACTCAATTTTTATGGTGCGGTAAAGGTGCTGCAGCATTTCTTTCCGCTTTTGAAGAAGTCTGATAGTGCGAGTGTGGTCCTGCTAAGTACCGTTGCGGTGAGCGTGGGTATGCCTTTCCATAGTAGCATAGCAGCAGCAAAGGGGGCTTTGGAAGGTCTGGTGCGCAGCTTAGCAGCAGAGTGGGCACCTACTATTCGGGTAAATGCTGTCTCTCCTTCTCTTACGCAGACCCCTTTAGCTGAAAGGCTTATAAATACGCCTGAGAAAGTTCAACAGGTTTCTCAGCGGCATCCGCTCAGACGAATAGGCGCTCCTGCCGATGTGGCTTCTGCTATAGCTTTTCTCCTTTCTCCTAGAAGTCGCTGGGTTACTGGGCAAGTTTGGAGAGTAGATGGGGGCATAGGCAACTTGAGAAATTGAGCATGCTTTTCTGAAATAATGCTCGTATTTTCTGTACATTTGCTTCGTCTTCTATGAAAAGTAGAGCAGCATATCATGTCCTTGTTTTATCGCTGGCGTATGCCTTATGGGGCTGTAAGCCCTATCGGACAGTGTATGTGCGAGATTGGCGACCCTCTGAGATTGAGCTACCCTCAGGCGTGCGCAAGGTTGCCTTAGTGAATCGTAGTGCGATACCAGAGGCAGAGCGCAAGAGAATCATGGACGAATACAAAAAGCGTGGGGTGGCTCAAGGAGCTGTTTATGGAGCCTTGACAGGAGGTATTACAGGAGCCGCTTATGGAGCTACCGAGGGTGCTTTAGGGGGCATACTGGATGAAAAATGGTTAGAGCGGGCACCCCAGGACGCCCTCCAGCGCCTTCATGCGCGGCTCAAAGAATGCGAGAAGTATGAGCCACTCATGGCGGGACAAGAGCTCAAATGGATGGGAAGTGTAGAAGGGTCTCTTCCCTCACCTTTGCTTTTGGATAGCATCAAGATTATTTCCAGGCGTGTGCCTGAGGCCCAGGTCATATTGGCACTGGAGACTTTTCTCCCTGCAGGTTCCCCTCAGAAGCCGGAGATTTTAGCAGGTTTCCGAATTTATGATGCTAAGACGGCTAAGGTAATAGATGAAGCCACTATCACAGCAGGTAAAAGTGGTAGATATTATTCAGGGCGTGTAACAGAAGCCCACGTTGAGGCTGTTGAATCTTACCTACACCGCATTTGTCCTTGTTTCACGTATGGACCTGGGCGTTCTCTCCTTATTTATGTCAAAGGTTCTCCTAACCTACAGCAAGCCTATACAGCTGTGATTGGGCACCGCTGGGCAGAGGCTATTGCCCTATGGGAGAAAGACGCTAATACTGGTAAAGGGAATGCAGCCAAGCGGGCAGCATATAATCTTGCAGTACTATATGATGCCATGTGTGAGATAGAGAAAGCAGATGAGTGGTACAGTCGTGCTGTAAATATGGGTTTGGGAAAAGCCGAGTATGAAGAATGGGGACGCACTCGTCGTACCCTTTGTCAAAAATTGAATATGCAAGTGCCTAAAGAGAAAAGGATTTACTGAAATTTACTGAGTATGAGATGCACATTTTTATTTAGCGTCGGTGTCTGGTTAATCATAGAAGGCGGTTGTGCTCCTTCTGAAAGTGGTAGTAGAGGTGAGGAAAAGGCCCAGACTGCGGAGATCAAAACCTCGTCAGGTGAACGCCTTTACTTCAAGACAGGGCTTTGGCGCGTTCGTACTCGCATGGAGGGGTTTGAGAAAATGGGGCTCAAGATGGAACTCCCTGAGGTGCAGACAGAGTTTTGCATGGATGAGATGATGGCTCAAGCTAAGAGAGCTCCCTTTGGGGGAATACCCTCAAAAGAGCAAACAGTAATGCCAGATTGCAAGCTTGAGAATTTGCGAGTAGGGGAAGGACGCATGCGATATGACTTAGTATGTCCGGGTATGCATGGTGAAGTGGATATAAAGTTCTCTGAAACGGATTTTGAGGGAGAATACAAAATTCGGCGTGAGGGTGAGGATGTAATGGCCTTTCGCGTGATAGGCGAATATGTAGGGAATTGCGAGACTCCTTCAGAATGAACAGGGGTATGCACGGATATTCCCTGATATCCCTCGTAGATATCTGTATGGGGATATTTAGCGGAGTAGCCTGGAGGAAGAAAGATAAAGACAGCCCGAACAGCAACTCTAGAGATTCCTCTACCGATAACCGCGTAACCTTCAGAAGCAATGATCGTCTACTCACATATAATCCCCATGTAAGTTTCCTTCAAGGATTTGAAGTGAAATTCTTAACTTCGGTTGAC
This sequence comes from Bacteroidia bacterium, assembly GCA_025060275.1. GTDB lineage: Bacteria > Bacteroidota > Bacteroidia > SpSt-205 > SpSt-205 > SpSt-205. Next base: position 6,445 of record JANXCJ010000033.1, read on the forward strand.
ATGCTTATCTCTGAGGGTGACACGATAGAATTTGCTATCCTCTTCCCCTTACCTGCAAGTTGTACAGACACTTCCTTACCTCCCGAAATACCATCCCAGGGGGAGAATTCAGGCTATCCTTTCGCCGAGGGGAGAAGATTTATCACTGCTGCTCGGCATGACAATCAGTACTCTTACTTGAATGTGCAGCTTAGTACTACCAGCATGAATACGGCTCGGGGAACTTTTAGCGGCGTATTTATATGACTACTGGGGGGCAACTGACTCTGTGCAGATTACAGACGGACAATTTCACTTACGCTTCTGAAATAGAAAAAGATGTGCAATACAGTAAGGCATTTATCTGGAGGATCATGGGCTCTCTCATTATCATGAGTGCCCTAGCTTGCAAAAAGAAAGACAAAGATGATCCCAGCTCTGATCAGAATCCTGGCGGTAGTGGGGGTAGTGGCAATACTTCTATAGGGGTGATTGAATTTCGGGTTCGGGGCGAGCTGCTTCGGTTCTCAGTAAGGGAAGCGTATTATATGTATGGACGGGCTCAGGCATTTTCTCACAAGCTCAATCGCCCTTCAGATACGTTAGGATGTACGATTTCGTTTGCTTACCCTACAAGCCGTTCGGATACTTCTTATTCTGCCAATATCACGGCTCGCAGTGAGATATTTGTCTTCATCTATACTCTCTATCGCTCTCAGGGCGATTCTACCTACAGTTCTCAGACAGTCTTCAAGTCCCCTCGCTTTAGTATGAATGTCTCAGTGTCAAATAATCAGGCACAGGGTACCTTTTCAGGCTGGGTATACGATAGTGTAGACCCGAATGACTCTCTCCAAATCACTGATGGACAATTCCAAATCCAATTCTGAAATATGCGAACGATAGTCCTACTTTTAGAAGCAGCTCTTATCCTGTCTATCTTCAGTTCTTGTAAGAAGGATAAGAGAGATACCTCTTCCCCCACTGGTGGGACGCCAGGAAGCGGAAACCTTCTGCAGGCTCGTATCCAGGGTACAACCCGGCAATTTTCGTCTATAACGACCTATCGGGATGCAGGATATGGGGTTTTAGGAGGTTTTTTGTATGTAGGATCGGATACCTTCAGCCTGTCTATTGCTGACCTTTTCCTTCCCGCGTCCCGTTCTGATACTTCTTACACGGCCACTTTTATGGGGGCTGCTTCTCCTCAGCGTCGTCCCCAGCTTCTGTATAGTCATCATTCTCCTCAGGGTAGACGGGCCTATTCAGCTCCTTATGCCCTTGCGCCAGCGGCTCGCCTAACGCTTAGTGTTACAGTCCAGGGAAGTCGTGCAGAAGGTACCTTTGAAGGCATACTCTATGGAGGGACAGATGCCTTCAATCCTACAGACTCAATTCAAGTTACAGAGGGAAGCTTTCGTGTGAATTTCTAAACTATGAGGAAGGATATGAATCGGTACTACCGAGCCTATGCAGTGCCTGCTCTAATTGCAGGCATTTTGGGGCTTCTAAAAGCCCAAGATGTCCGAGATAATTTTGTAGGAATTTGGCGTTTGGAGAGCCCTTGCAAACAGAAGGTTGTCAGAACTTCCCTTTCTCCTGCACCAGAGGGTGGAGGGAACACAAGTGGTACATTGACAATTAGTAAGGATCCAAGTAATCCCAAGCGCCTCATCATACTGAGTCGTCATCAGGGAAGCCAAAGTAGTAGTGGTGGCACTGTTTCGGCTTCTATAGAGGATTCCCTTGTGGCAGAAGTACTCTCTAATACCCAGCTTCGGATTCCACCCCAGACAGGTGTATTAGGACAAGCCCAGGAGGGTACGGGTACACTCCAAAATAGCAAGTTAGTGATTCGTCTGCGCGCAACTGTGCGTGATGATGCAAGTAACTTCTATCATGAGACCGAGAGTGAGTGTACTTACACTTTTACTCGTCCTATCCAGTCTCGCCCTCCTGTTGTGAGGCCCGGTGGCGTCAGTGGAGGGAAATGAAAGCTAACCCATTCACTCCTGAGTAAGCTGAAAGGAGAGGGGGATTAGCGAAGAAGCATTAGAAGAAAGAGTCTTCCTATCCCTTGCTTATTGGGCAGGGGGGAGGCTTTTTCTTATCTAAAGGGGAGTTTTTACTCTTCCTTAGGTGTGCCAAGGCTCTCACAGTGCCACAAAACGGCTCTCCTTAGTAGGAGGGGGATGCCCTTAGGGTCCTCTTGGGCCGCTTTCCAGGCTTTTTCTAAAAGTAAGTTTTTTTCTTTGAGTGTCTGAGCATAAAAAACGGAGTCTCGCTGTGCATCATACAGCCGCCTCCCCTCTACGAAGGTCATTTGAACTCGGCTGTAAACTGAGAGGGGGGTAGGCTTATCCCATAGAACAAGGTCTGCATCATATCCGGGTTTTATATACCCTGTTCTGTGGCTAATTCCTAAGGCTTCAGCAGGGTAAACAGTTACGGTTTTCCATGCTGTTAGGGTATCTATGCCCAACTCTTTTCCACCGTAGCGGAGGATTTTGGCTGCCTCTTGATTGAGGCGCCGTCCCATCTCTGCATCGTCGGAGTTGATACAGGTACGGACTCCTTTGGATAAGAGCACCGCTGCGTTGTGTGGAATAGCTTCCATCACTTCGTACTTATAGGCCCACCAGTCCGAGAAAGAAGAGGCAAAAGCGCCATGCCCCCTCAATTCAGGGGCTACTTTATAGCCTTCTAAAACATGCGTAAAAGTGCGTATTCGGAAACCATACCTCTCTGCCATGCGCATGAGCATGAGAATTTCCGATTGGACATAGGAGTGGCAAGTGATAAAACGCTTTCTCGCCAAAATCTCTGCTAAGGGTTCAAGGCGTAGGTTGCGGCGGGGGGCTACAAGCTTGGGATTTGCCTTGCGGTTCTTCTCATAACTTTCCCACTCCTTGGAATAATAGCGTGCAGCTTCAAAAGCATCTGACAGAATTTTTTCTACACCCATGCGAGTTTGAGGATAGCGGGTAGTGTATGCCTCTCCCCAGTTAGACTGCTTTACGTTTTCTCCTAAGGCAAACTTATTGAAGGGAGGAGCATCGGAGATAAGAAAAGAGTCCGCCGGTAGCCCCCATTTGAGCTTTACGCAAGCGGACTGCCCACCAATAGGGTTGGCAGAGCCATGTAAGAGTTGAACTGCTACCACACCTCCTGCTAAGTGCCTGTAGATATTTACATCTGTGGGGTCTATTACGTCTTGGATTCGGACTTCCGCTGTGATGGCTTCAGACGCTTCATTTACGCCTCCCTCTATGGCGATGTGCGAATGCTCATCTATAATGCCGGCAGTAAGAGCATTACCATGAGCTTCTATTATGGTAGTGTTTGGAGGTGGTTCAATATTTTTCTCTATGCGCTGTACTTTGCCTTGGGAGATAAGCACATCTGTTTCAGGGAGAATACTATCTCCCGTCCACACCGTGGCTTTCCGGAAAAGCACTTTCTCAGGGGTAGGGAAAAACGGTTTTCCGTACATGCCATTGGGATAGGTTCGCTTGCTTATCAGACTATCCTCATAGAGCAAGGGTGGAGAAGACTCAACAGAGGGTGGAGGCGGAGGAGCTTTTCGTTGAGCATTCCAAATTATGTGGTTGCCTGTAGGCTTTACCCAAATCCCTAATAGCGCTGAGTCGCTGGGCGCAGTAAAAAATATCTCACCCACTCCTACTTTTGGAGGGATTTTAGCGCTGAATTGCATTGTGTGAGGATTATATGCTATATCCACTAAGTGTGTGTCGCTATTGCTGACGAGGCGAGCCTTTATCGGAGGCAGGTTAGCAGGGATTATTAGCTCCCAACCTAAGGAGACTTCATATATGCCTGCGGGAGAAGTAGGTGGTATAGACACATAGCTTTCTCGCTCTCCACCTACCCATGTCTCTAAGAGAAGGGCATTAGGCTTCCATAAGGTGTCAGAGAAGAGAATAAGGTTTGCCCAATTTCCTGGGGCAATCCTCCCTGCGTCAGAGAGCCCTAGCCAACGAGCAGGTACTTCTGTCAGGGCTAATAGGAGGGAATCTCGTGAAACTCCCGTTCGGCCCAGTATGCGGAGGTGTTCCCAAAAGGTTTTGCTATCTGAAAGTCCTTGGCTGGTGAGAGATAGGTGATAGCCTTGCGATAAGAGCCACTTCGTCCGAAAGGGGGCTTGCTCCCAGCGGCGGAGGGCATTGAGGGGAAGCCTTGCATAAAAGTCAGGACTATGCGGGGGCGGTAAAACAGGCAAACCTACTGGGATTATGTAAAGACATTCCTTAGGTAAGAAAGGTAACCATTCATATTCATAACCTGTACCAAGTACTGCCCAGCGCACTGGGGCTGCTTGTTTCCACTCTTGCATGATTTTGGCTACTCTAAAGGCGTCTTCGGGAGATTGTGTCACCCAGCACCATCGTAGCGTATCTCGGGACAAGCGCAGAAGGGCTTCCAGGCTTACGTTGCGAAGAGTAAAGTGGCCCCCTTGACGATACCATAGGAGGTCATACAGTACCTGCCTTACTAAGGCGATAGCTCCCATTTTTGAGTTAGGATAATCCTGAGAAGCTGAGCCTTTCTCAAACCCTGCGTGCAGGATTGCCCTGGCTGGCAGAAATCTTTCATCTGCTTTTGCTTCATCTACTAATAGAATAGTAGAGCCTGTACCTCGTATAATGCCCTCCTTCGGCGCTACGTGGACAATACCAAATCCCATTTCTCTGTATCTCTTGGCTGTCTCTGTCTCATACACCCAGCTTGTTTCTGCCGAAAAGTCTACCCGTACAGCATCATTGGGATAAAAGAGGGGTGGGCGGTGCGTCTCGTACTGGGGACTCTGTCGTGAGGGAGAGTTAGCAGAGGGCAAGCCCCAGTGACTCCATACCTCTATGAATGCCGGATAAACCCACGTGCCCTTTGGATAATATAATACCTCTGTACCTGGCGGAAAAGGAAAGCTACCCACCGAGTCTACTCGGCTAATCCTTCTTTTTTCTATCAGAATGGCTACATTTTGGCGAGATTTATTGGGTCCAAGCCAGACATTTACGCCTACAAGGGCTATGCGAGTCGGTTTGCCTTTGTGTAAGCCCTGAATAGGGGCTAGAGTTCTCTCTTGTCCCTCTGCGAGATTCAGTATTATTAGCCAGGAGAAGCTGGCTCTGATTAGCTTTCGCATACTTTATTTCCTATCCACTGACCTACCATAAAGCTCCCCACGCCCGTCATAAGTGTCAAGAAGACATATATACTTGCTCTTATAGGTTCTCCTATGCGAAACATCTGAAAAGACTCCATTGCAATAGCAGAAAAGGTAGTCAGGCTTCCACAGAATCCCGCTGTGATTGCGTCAAAGAGGGAAGGACTGATTCGGTCTTTTAGAGCGGATACAAAAATCCCCAGAACAAAAGACCCCGCTACATTTACGAGGAGTGTACCCAGGGGAGCCGTCATAGAACTGTTGAGCAGGCGCTGAGTCCAAAATCTGAGAAGGGCTCCTAAGACTGCTCCCCCTGAAATAGCTGTTATGAGAACCCAAGAACCTCCTTTCATTCAGATAGGGGTTCGGAAGATGACCTTGCGAGGGATTCTCTGATCTGGGCAAGGGGGAGAGCAAGTGCCTCAAAGTCAGGCATGTAAGCTGAAAGTAGGCGGAACTTTTCGCGAAATATCTCTACTGTGGCGGGGTTCTTCGCAATAAGGCTGCGGGTTTTGTCCATGAAGCTGTACTTATCTGCATTAGCATACCGACTAAAGTAATCCCAGAGCCGGTCTAAGTAGAAGGGGGATTCCTCAGAAAAATAAACATAAAGTAAAGGTCTAAGTCGTTTCTCTATGAAGGGGTTGGAAGGTTGCTGAGCGAAAACCTGCAAGATATACTCTAAGAAGGGCCTGTAGCTCTCCTTATCCTGTAAGAAAGCTGCAAGATAAATCCAGAAGATGTAAGGCAAATACAAACCTTGTGCTACATTTAGCACCTCCTTTTCAAAGTTCATTCGGAGCTCTGGATCGTGCATAACCTCCTGATGCAGCGCTTCTATCCTCTGAATCACTTCTTCAGGTGGGCTCCCATTAGCAAATGCCTCTTCAATGGACGCTAATTTTTCTGACACGCTACAAAGGTAAATATCAGGCTAATAGTCCCCGTACAAACGCTTCGGGTGAAAAGGGTATAAGGTCATCAGCTTTTTCACCTACTCCTACAAATCGGATAGGCAGTCCTGTGGCTTCTACGAGTGCGAAAGCGATGCCGCCCTTAGCTGTTCCATCCAGCTTCGTCAAAACTATTCCTGTGCAGGGTGCGGCTTGCATGAATACCTCAGCTTGGCGAAGTGCATTTTGGCCAGTAGTAGCATCTACGACCAGAAGCACTTCATGAGGTGCGCCAGGGAGGGCTTTACCGATCACACGATAAATCTTACCCAACTCTTGCATTAGGGGGGTTTTTGTGTGGAGGCGTCCAGCTGTATCAATAAGAGCTATGTCATAACCTTCTCGGGAAGCGCGTTGGATTGTCTCATAGGCTACGGCACCGGGGTCTACTCCCATGCCCTTCTCTACCAGCGCAGTACCTAATCTCTCGCTCCATATGCGCAGTTGCTCTACTGCAGCAGCTCTAAAAGTGTCTGCTGCTCCAATCAGCACTTTTTTGCCTTCTTTCTTAAGATTGTACGCCAATCTTGCAATAGTAGTGGTTTTGCCTACTCCATTCACACCTACTAAGAGAATGACATAAGGCTTAGATTCCCGGGGAGTAAAAGGTCGGTTTATAATTTCTAAAAGAGTGGTGTGGAGACGATCTAAAAGAGTCTCGCCCGCCTGTAGAGGTACTTTCTGTAAGCTACTCTCAAGCTCCTTGAGGATTTTCTCTGTGGCGCTGGGACCCACATCGGCACAGAGGAGGAGTTCCTCAATTTCTTCCCGACTCTGGGCATCTATGGTGCGGCGGGTAGAGAAAAGCCCCTTGAGGCGAGACCAGAAGCTCTGGCGCGATTTCTCTAAGCCTTTCTGCAAAGTAGGCGTACTGAGTTCTACTGGGCTTTTCTTCCCTGTTAGCCAGTCCCACCAGCCCATATTAGCGATGGATAGGTTCCCAGTGATGAAGGTACTCGTGCGCTGTAAGGTCTGTCAGGAGAGGGCAAACTGAAACATATCCCCTTTCTAATGCCCATAAATCTGTGTCTGGGTGAGGGTCAGTACTTTCAAAGCGCCCTGCCATCCAGTAGTAAGGTTGTCCATAGGGGTCTATCCGCTCTTCAAATTGCTCTATGAAGCGTCCTCGGGCCTGTCGGCTGAGCCGAATGCCTTTGATTTCAGAGAGGGGAAGATTAGGGATATTTACATTCAGAGGAATGTGAGGGGGGAAAGGATGTGCTTGTAGTATCAGAATAATTTCTCTGACGATTGCTTGGGCAGCGGTGAAGTCTGCTTCCATACTGTAATTGAGTAGGGAAAAACCCACAGAGGGGATGCCCTCAAAAGCCCCTTCTATAGCGGCAGAGAGAGTACCAGAATAAAATACACTTATAGAGAAATTTGCACCGTGATTAATGCCAGAAAGGAGAAGGTCTGGCTTTTCCTTCAGTACTCCTGTGGCAAGCTTGACGCAGTCTGCGGGGGTACCACTACAAGCCCAAGCCTGGATATCTCCAAATTGCCGAGAGGGATAGAGCCGAAGGGGAACGCCAATACTCACTGCATGCCCCATTCCACTCTGGGGACGGTCCGGTGCCACTACCACCACCGTACCAAACTCCTGCGCTACCTCTATAAGAGCTCGCAGACCAGGCGCCGTAATTCCATCGTCATTGCACACAAGAATCCTCACCTGAGCCTAAGGTAGTGAAATAGCTCTATTGGTAACTCTGGCGTATATTTGTTCTTAACGTAGTTTAGCTTTGATAGTAAGCTATGAATGCTCGTCCTACTCGCTCAGGGGGCCCTAACCTATATTGGCTTTACCTTATTCTTTTTGCCGTGCTCATTCTATCCTTTTTTTTCATGCCTGAACGGCAGAGTAGTGTTCCTATCACCTACTTAGATTTTCAAGCGTGGGTGGAAAGGCGCCTCGTCCAGAAAGTGGTCATAATAGCGAATCGGGGGGAAGCAGAAGTATATCTTACTCCTCAAGCCATAGAACTCAATGACATCCGCCAAAAACTTCGGAGAGGGCTCTGGGGGTTGTTGCCATTTAGCTTTCGTGTGATTTCAACAGAAAAGTTGGAAGAGTATCTTCAGAGCCGTCATATTCCTTACGATGTTATAGAGAGAACGGATTATTTGGGTATCTTTCTGCAGTATGTGCTTCCGATTTTACTCATAATAGGCGTTTGGGTATTTCTGATTGGCAGGTTAGGTGGGAAGGGGGGAGGGGGGGGGCCTGCCAATATTTTCTCTATTGGGCGTAGTCGGGCAGCTGTTTTTGATGCAGAGAATCGTGTATCTGTAACTTTTGAAGATGTGGCTGGTTTAGAGGAGGCAAAGCAAGAAGTAAGGGAGGTAGTAGAATTCCTGAGAAATCCGCAAAAATTCACCCGTTTAGGAGGCAAGATTCCTAAAGGCGTACTGCTTGTAGGTCCGCCAGGTACGGGTAAAACTCTCTTAGCCAAGGCTGTGGCTGGAGAGGCGGGTGTGGCTTTCTTCAGTATAAGCGGTTCAGACTTTGTGGAAATGTTCGTGGGAGTGGGTGCTGCGCGGGTAAGGGACCTTTTCCGCCAAGCAAAAGAAAAGGCTCCTTGTATCATTTTCATAGATGAGATAGACGCAGTAGGTCGGAGCCGAAGCCGAATGAACGTACCTCTCTCCAACGATGAGAGAGAGAATACGCTCAATCAGCTCTTAGTGGAAATGGACGGGTTTAATACTGACTCAGGTATCATCATAATGGCAGCCACGAATCGTCCTGATATCTTAGACCCTGCTCTTTTGCGTCCAGGGCGCTTTGACCGAGTGATTTACATAGACCGTCCTGACATCAAGGAGCGAGAGGCTATCTTTCAGGTACATATTCGGAATCTTATTTTAGCTCCAGATGTTGATATTCATAAACTTGCTCTTCAGACTCCTGGCTTTGTAGGAGCGGATATTGCAAACGTATGTAATGAAGCAGCTCTGATTGCAGCCCGTAAAGACCGCCCCGCTATCACCATGGCAGACTTTCAGGAAGCGATAGACAAAGTTATTGGGGGCTTAGAACGGCGCAGCCGAGTTATTTCGCCTGAAGAGAAGCGTATCGTAGCCTATCATGAAGCAGGACATGCTGTGGCAGGCTGGTTTTTGGAGAATGCGGATCCCCTTCTCAAAGTGTCTAT